>JAQTVL010000627.1 GCA_028706835.1 Phycisphaerae bacterium
GGGTCGCGCCGTCGAGCGTGAATATGCGCAGCGGCGGGACCACGCCGCTGACGGTCTACGCCCTGCGGCGCGACGGCTTCGACGGGGACATCACGCTATCGCTGAAGGAGCCAGCCGGGGGGATCACGCTGGCGGGCGGAACCATTCCCGGCGGGCAGGACCAGGTGCGCGTAACGCTGACCGCGCCGACGGCCGGGCTGCGCGAGCCGGGCAAGCTGACGCTCGAAGGCCGCTCGACCATCGCGGGCCAGCCGGCCGTGCGCGTCGCCACGCCGGCGGAGAACATGATGCAGGCGTTCGCGTATTGGCACCTCGTGCCGAGCGAGCGGCTGGCGGCGGCGGTCATCGGCCGGGGGCAGCAGCGGGGGTCCGCGTCGATCCTGAGCGCGACGCCGGTAAAGATTCCGGCCGGCGGGACGGCGCGCGTGACGACGAACCTGCCGACGCGGACGCTGTTCGGCCTGATCGAGTTCGATCTGAGCGAGCCGCCGGATGGGATCACGATTCAGGATGTGACATCGGACGGATTCGTGTCGCAGATCATCCTTCACGCCGACGCCGCGAAGGCCAAGCCGGGGCTCAGGTCGAACCTGATCGTCAACGTCTCCCTCACGCCGCCGGCGCCGACATCGCAACCGGCAACGCAACCGGCTGCCGCGGCCGCGAAACCAACCACGCAACCCGCGGCGGCGCCGCGGCCCGCGGCACGCCGCCGCCCGATCGGCACGCTGCCGGCGATCCCGTTCGAGGTCGTCTTGCCGCGGTGACGGGCGCTATTGCTCTGTCGCAAGTCATTTGACGGGTGCCATGGCTGGAACGCTGTCCGGCTGTTTTGGACGGCGGGCCAGCCATGCCCACCCCGGGCAGACATGCCTGCGACAAGACAACCGTCGCAGGCATGGCACCCAATCCATCATTTCATAATCGAGAGGCACTACTCGGGTTTGTCTGGTTGCGTGGCCGGGACCATGCGGCCGCTGTAGATCGACGCCTTCTTGCCGTCGATTTCGAACAGGCACTCGACGCGGAGCAGCGGTCGGGCCTTCGTGCCGTCGGCGTATTTCGCGGGGTCCCGCAGCGTGATCTCCAGGTCCACCGGGGTCGTGCCGCCGGCGACGGTCTGGCCGGAGACCGGCTTGAGGTCGTAGGCGGTCGACGCGTTGCCCTCCAGGCGGAACGAGAACTTCATCGCCTTGTCGCCGGCGGTCATCTGCACGCGGCCGCGAACCGGCTTGCCTGTCAGCGGGTCGCCGGACAGCTCGATGTACTTCACGCACGGAAATATCAGCAGCCGAAGCTCGGCATAGCGATCCTCCGGCACGGCCTTGGCGAGGTAATCGGGGGCGAACCGGCCGGCGGCGTCTTTGACGATCTCGAACTCGTCGATCTGCTTGCCGTCGATGTTGAAGCATCGGCCTTTGAGTTTCGTCGCCGACGCGTCGAAGACGACGAAGTGGTTCACGCTCTCGCCGCCGGCCAGGTACGGGTCGCGCGGCAGCAGGTGCAGGCTGCCTCCGCCGCCGCCGAGGACCATCCACGTGATGGGGTGCGTGTCGTTCTCGCCGGCGATGAACATCGGCAGCGTTCGCTGGTAGTTGTGCGTGTGCCCGTTGAGCACCACGTCCACGCCGCTCTTGCGATACAGCGGCGCGAAATCCTTCGGACCCCACGACCAGCGGTGAATGCCCGCGTCGTGGGTCGGGATGTGCGAAACGACGATCTTCCACGCGGCCTTGCTGGCGGACAGGTCGCGCCCACACCATTCGAGCTGCTTCGGCTGGCCGACCGCCCCGGCGAAACTGTCGAGCACGGTCAGGTGAACGTCGCCGCAATCGACGCCGTAGCGCGCCTTGCCCGCGCCCTGGCGGAACAGCCGCAGGATCGTCATGCCGTTATCGTGGTTGCCGACGGCTGGGAACAGCGGCACGCGGCCGGCCAGCCCGCCGAGCGCGTCGAACAGGTCGGTGCGGTAGTTAGGCAGCCAGCCGTCGTCGACGGTGTCGCCGGTGTGGACGATCATCCTCGGCTTGAACGCCGCGAATTGCCGGGCGAGCTTCGCATGGACGGCGGGGTCCTGCGTATCGCCGTAGGCGATGAACGTGAACGGCGTGCCCGGGCGGGGCAGCGTGGAGAACGTGTCGCTAAACGTGAACCCGCGGCCTTCGACGCGGTACGAGTATTCCGTGTCGGGCTGGAGGTCCGGCAGCGTGGTGAGATACTGCGTCCAGGCAAGCTTCCTCGCTGGCGGCGCGCCCCTGGGGGGCCTGCCCGGTTGGGTCGTGGATCGCTCGGGGTACTCCAGCGGCAGATCGACCTGCCGGGCGGTGACGCGGTGAACCAGCCGGGCGCCGTCGCCGTACGAGACGGTGAACTCGCCGACAGGCTCAGCCGTGGCCCAGCCGAGGATCGCCTCCGTCTGCCGGCAGGCGGCGAGGTAGGGCCGGATGGAGAAATCGGGTTGCGCCGCGGGCTGAGCGAAGGCAACGCTGGTCAATGCAAAGGACAGGAGGCAAACCGCAAAGATGCGACGTATGTTCATTTCAGGTGTTCCGATCCCTTCGGGTGTTCTGAACGTCCTACGCGCACGCCGCTCATCCTATAAACCCCTGCTGACAGTGTAGGTCCGCCTTAAATCCGCGTCCACGGTGACATATCTCGCCGTGCACCCCGTGTTCGATCCCCTCTTGACGAGACCGCATTTTGGGCATATACTTAACCGTATGGTTAAGTTTCGTCGGCCATTGGACCGTGGCCGGGTACAACATTCACGTGGAGGAATCGCATGAGCTGGCAGACATTCGGACAAGTGGTAGGGTTGATCGTGATCTTTGCCTTTGTGACCACGTTCGTGAGGTGCATGCACGACACGTTCTGCACGAAGTGCAAGAAGCCGTGAGGAGGGAGAAGGCGAAGTCAGGCCTGGTTCAAGACCGGCGGG
>JAQTVL010000075.1 GCA_028706835.1 Phycisphaerae bacterium
CCAGGCAGCCGCGGCAATGGCGGCGACCCACGCAGCGTTCCTGCTGGAGAACCTGACGCTGGCTGACGAGCGGGTCCGCGAGCTTACCCCGGGCGAACTGGCAAACACGACGGCGGCGGCGCTGAGCCGCCGCGCGACCACCTCCGCCACCATCTCGCTGCCGGCCTTGCCGTCGATGCGGAAGACGTCCCACTCGCCGGCCTTGCCGATCCGGCCGTTGATGATCGCCGGCGCCGCTACGGGCTGGGCGTCTTTGAGCGAGTGGTTCGGCTCGCGCTCCAGCACTTCGGGCAGATCGTCGATGGCGAACGCGACGCTGTTGGCGTCGGCAGTCAGCAGGAGCGGGTAGATGCCGGGCGTCTTGCCCCGGCCGTCCAGCACGGCCGGCGTCGCCGGCAGGTTCCAGCCCGTCACCTCGACCGGCGTCTGCACGCCGGTTCGCCCGCCCAGCGGGAAGATGCCGGTCACGAACGGCAACTGCCCGACCGTGATGCGGTAGACGAAATCCTCGCGGCCGCGAAAGATCGTGTCGCGAATCTCCAGCACGTAATCGCCGTCAGCCGGGATTTCGTAGTAGAGCACCGGGTCCTGGTGGAACCGGAAGTGGTCGGCGTAGGTCAGCTCGTTGCCCTTGGCGTCAAGAAGCGTCAGCGACGCCTGGAACCAGCCCGGCACGGCGTCCGCCAGGTAGGGGATCAGTTCGCGCGCCCGGGCGGCGGCGACCAGCCGCGTGCCCTTGGCCGCCGCGAACCGGTAGCGGTTCACCCCGCCGGGCAGTATCTGGCCGTTGACGGCCGCCGGGATCGTGATTCGCATTTCGCCCGGCGGGACAGCGACGCCCTGGTTGCGAATCCGCTGGAGTTGCAGATCGCGCAGGTCGCGCAGCGCCAGAGTGTCCGGCACGGTCGTCGCGGACTTCTCGGTGAACTCCGCCAGCCGATCGATGCAGAACGGCCGCGGGTTGGTCAGGCCGCCGCCGGTGCCCAGCCGCAACTCGCGCCGGCCCGGCTCGGCGTCGGCGGCCAGCGTGATTCGCACGCGAACGCTCTCGGCGATGGCCGGCGTCAGGGGCCGCCTGGCGAAGATAAACAGCTTGCGGACGATTCCGGCAATCTCCTTGGTGGTGGCGTCGTCCTTGTCCGTTATCTTCTGGAGTTCCTGGAGCTTCTCGCGCAGGTCGTTGATCTGGCCCTGATTGACCGGCTTGATGAGTTCGATCACCGTCGCCGTTACGCCCGGGCCGGTGATGTAGGCGCGATTCGCGCCGTCGAGGAACTGCCCGCCGACCGTGACCTCGAACGTCGTCCCCGCCTGCCCGCCGGCTGGGTAGACGTAACCGATGCGGGGTTGGCCCGGTTGGGCGAGCGCGGTGGATGCCGCGGCTAACGCGAGCACGAGCGCCAGGAGCAGTGACGATTTCGTCAGACTCATGAAGTTCCCATTCCGCCGGACTTCGCGCTCACATGATTTCCTTCAACCGCCCCGCGGACTTCACGTCCTCCTCCGGGCGCGGCGTCACGCGGACGTCCAGCCCCTGCGGGTGGGGCAGCTTCGCGTCCAGATCGATGCCCAGCAACTCGTAGATGCTCGCGATCAGGTCGCACGGATACACGGGGCGATCCTTCACCGACTCGCCGGTTGCGTCGGTCGCGCCGACGACGTGGCCGCCCTTGAAGCCGCCGCCCGCGACGACCGATGAGAACGCCGCCCCCCAGTGGCCTCGCCCGCCGTTCCACGGCGGGTCCCATTGCACGCGCGGCGTCCGGCCGAACTCCCCGCCCCACCAGACGATCGTGCTGTCCAGCAGGTTCCGCTCGGCCAGGTCGGCCAGCAGTGCGGCGAAGCCCCTGTCGACCTCGGGCAGGCGGCGGCGGATCGTCTGGAAGTGCTGCTTGTGCGTGTCCCAGCCCTTGGAGTTGATGGTGATGTACGGCACGCCGCGCTCCACCAGCCGCCGGGCCATCAGGCAGGATGCCCCGAACGTGTTCCGCCCGTACCGGTCGCGGACCTCGTCCTTCTCCTGCGACAGGTCGAACAGCTTGCCGGCGTCCGCCAGCAGTTCGTACGCCTCCTTCTCCGCCTTGTCAGCCGCGGCGATCTGCGGGTCGTCCTTCATCGTGCGGTCGAGCGTGTCGAGCTTCTTGAGCAACTCGCGGCGGTCCGCCTGGCGCTGCTCCGAGACGCCGGGCGTGGTGATGCCCTCGACGTTGAACTTGCCTTGCCCGGGGTCGCCGCCGGTAGCGAACGGCTGGCAGCGCCCGCCGAGAAATCCCGCTTCGGAGAATCGGCCCTGCAACTCGGTCATGACGATGTACGGCGGAATCTGGCTGCGGTAGCCGGCGTCGTAGCCCTTGAACAGCGACACCACGGCGCCGACGCCGGGGTAGACGATGCGGTCGCTCGGCGATCGCCCGGTCTGTACCAGGTAGGATGCGGTCTCGTGCGCGTTGCTGTTGTGCGTCATGCCGCGGAGGATCGAGTACTTGTCCGCCTGCTTGGCCAGGTTGGGCAGCAGTTCGCAGATGCGGATGCCGTCGACGTTGGTTGCGATGGGCTTGTCCAGCCCGCCGTGGAAGTTGTAGCCCGCTTCCGGTTTCGGGTCGAAGGTGTCCAGGTGCGACGGCCCGCCCCACATCCAGATCTGGATGACCGCCTTGGCACGGGCGTTGGCTTTGCCGGGCGCGGCTGGTGGTTGCGCCGCCGTAAGCAAACGGGTGGCGAATCCCATCGGCAGGGCCAGGCTGACGGCCCCGGCCAGCCCGAGTTTAATCAGGTCCCGCCGGGACAGCGGCAGCCCTAACGGATCGACAAGGCGTTTCTTCGCGCCCATTGGACACCTCTGCTCAATGCCGGTACAGGAACTCCGAACTGTTCATCAGCACCCACGCCAGATCGACCACGGCCTCCCGGCCGGCGGATTTCGACAGCGCGCTCGCCGCCTCGAATTCCTGCTCCGTCGGGAACCGCGACAGGATCGTCAGATAGACCGACGACACCACCTCGCGCTGGCCGCCTCGCAGCCTGGCCAGCCCCCCGAGCCGCCGGCTCTGCTCCAGCTTGCGCTGAATGTGCGACGAGTTGAGCATGTGCAGCCGCTGGGCCGCGGTCGCCGCGTTGTTCCGCTCCGATTCCAGGCCGGTGTCCCGGGCCGGCCGGCCGAACATCTCCAGGAACGAGCTGCCGATGCTGCCGTCCGGCAGCGACAGCGCCCGTTCGCTGGGCGGCACGATCGTGAACGGCTCCGGGATCGCGCTGGAGTAGTTCTCCGGCACGCCCGTAATCTGGCAGATCGCATCGATCAGCATCTCGGCGTCCATCTGCCGCAGGGGATAGCTGGCGAAGTTGGCGACAGCCTCCGGCTTGCTGCTCGCGACGCCGGACGACAACTGGTACGTTCGCGACGTGAGGATCAGCCGGAACACGGCCTTGAGGTCGTACTTCGACGCCACCAGCTCGCGCTCCAGCAGCGCCAGCAGTTCCGGGTTGCTCGCCGGGTTGTCCGGGCGGATGTCGTCCGGCTCGTGAATGATCCCCCGGCCGAGCAGCCAGTACCATTGGCGGTTGACGATGTTGCGGGCGAACCAGGGATTCTTCGCGTCGATCAGCCAATCCGCGAACGCCTCGCGCGGATCGCGGTCGGCCGGCAGTTTCGCCTTCGCGCCGTCCGGGAATACCGCGGCTGTCGCCGGCTTGGCCGGGTCCCAGAAGACGATCTCTTCCTTCCATTCGCCGGTGTACTTGTAGCCGACCTGCGAGAAGAACCCGGCCATGCCCTCCAGCCGGTCCTTCGGCCATTTGTCGGCCCAGACGCCCATGAACGTCAGGGCGACCGCCTGGGCGAGCGACTGCGGCGAGCGGCTCTGCACCGCCCGATAGAAGTTCGCCTGCGGTACGCGGAAGTTGCTCCCCGTGCCGGTGAGCAACTCGCGGGCGAACCGGTCATACGGCATGTTCGTCCGCACGGCCGTGCGGACCCAGCGCGAATACCCCTGCGCCGCATTCGGCCAGAGGTTGATCGGGAACTCCGCCTTGATCCGCAGCAGATCGCCCCACTTCAGCCCCCAGCGGACGGCGAACTCATCGCGGGCCAGCAACTGATCGATCAGGGCAGTGCGTTTGTCGGGCTTCCGATCCGCCAGGAACGCCCGCACTTCCGGCTCCGTCGGCAGTGTGCCGATGACGTCGATGCATGCCCGCCGGATGAACACCGCATCGGAGCACAACTCCGCCGGCCGAACGCCGAGCTTGTCGAGTCGCGCGAAAACGAGTTTGTCGATTGGGTGGTCGCCGGCTGGCGGGGCGGGCTGCGCGGCGGCGATGCCGGCTAGGCAGAACACGAAGACCAGCGGATGCAGCGGCGTCCTCGCCATAGTTGATCTAACCCGCATCATAGCACGCCGTAGCGGGGGTTGCTAATCCTATAGTACCTGCGGGCGAATGACCGTTTCCGCGTACGCCACACATGCGGGCATTTCGTTTAGCCGCACGACCGAAGGTCGGCGCGCCGACGGAACGCCGACCTTCGGTCGTGCGGCTAAACGAGGTTCGTCCGACCGCCATAGCGGTTATGAACCCAGTACCTGCGCCCGTTCTCGACCCCACAGTGCCGCGCAACCATCCCGCGGTTACACCAATCGCCAACGCCCAAACGCCAAAACGCCGATAATGGAAACGGTGACAGAGCCGCTACAACCCGCGGTGCGCGCCCTGTGGATGCTGGCGACCGACCAGCCCAAGGCCGACACCGTCTCGCTTGCCCGCTGGGTGCGGGCGATGGATCGCCGCAGGCTTTCGCTCACCGTCGCGTTCCTCTCGCCGCCGACGGGCACGCTCGGGCCGGCGGGGGAGTTCGTCGCCGCCGACGGCTCGCGGCAGACTGTCGCGGACTCCCTGCGGGCCGGCGGCGCGGAGGTGGTCTACTGGCCCGGGGCGACCGTGTTGCGGCGAGGCTGGGCGCGTGCCGCCGAGCGGTTCATCCGCGATCGCGGCGTGCGGATCGTGCATAGCGTCAACCTGCGGGCGGACCTCGCGGCCGCGATGCTGCGCAAGCGGATCGCGGCCCTGATCTGGCTGGTCCGCCCCGCGGGCATCGGGCAGTTCCGCCGGACCCGGCTGTACGCCGGCGATTGGTTCGACCGTCGGGTCTATCGCCGGGCCGACGCCTTCGCCGCGATCTCGCACGCGGCCGCGGTGGATTGGGCGGCCCGGCTGCGCCGGCCGATGAATGACTTCGAGGTGATCTACAATTGCGTGCCGCCGCTGCCGGCCGGCCTGACACCGCGCGACGAGATACGCCGCCGGCTCGGGGTCGGGGCGAACGAGCAACTGATCCTGTCAGCCAGCCGGCTCGACCGCGAGAAGGGCGTCGAACTCTTGGTCGACGCCGCGGCGGCGGTGGTCGGGGATGTCCCCTCCGCGCGGTGGGTGGTGCTCGGCGATGGCCCGATGCGTGGCCGGCTGGAAAACCAGGTCCGTGTCCGCCGGCTGGAGCGCGTCTTCGCCCTCCGCGGTTCGAGCGACGCCGTCTGGTCGCACCTGGGCGCCGCCGATCTGTTCGTGCTGCCCTCGCGAATGGAAGGTTGCCCGAACGCCCTGCTGGAGGCGATGTCGGCTGGTGCGCCGATCGTCGCAACAGCCGTCGGTGCGGTTCCCGAACTGGTTGCCGACCAGCGCGAGGCGCTGCTGGTCGCCCCGACGAGCGACGGCCTGGCGGCCGGCATGAGACGATTGCTGACAGACGCGCCGCTGGCAAGCCGGTTGGCGATTGCGGCGAAGCAACGCGCCGCGGCCTTCGCGCCCGCGCGAGCGGCCGAGCGGTATCATGCACTCTACGAACGACTGGCGGGACGGGAGTGACAACGACCCAACAACGTGTCGAGCTGGCCGGGCTTGCGGTGACGCCGTTCAGCGTCGCCGGCCTGATCGATCGGCTGGTCGAGTTGGCCGGTCGCCCCGCGGGCGGACCCGTAGCCACGGCCTGCTACATCAACGCCCACATCTTCAACCTGGCGTGGGCGGACGCGGGGGTTCACGAGACGCTGGCGCGGGCGACGCTGCTCTGGCCGGACGGCGTTTCCGGGCGCGGCGCGATGCTGCTGGCCGGGGCGAACGCGCCGCAGCGTCTCAGCGGGTTCTACTTCTTCGACGAACTGAACCGCCGGCTGGCGGCTGCGGGGCTGCGGCAGTTCCTGCTCGGCGCCCGGCCTGAGGTGATGGCCCGGGCGGCGGATGCGGTCGAGCGGCGCCACCCGTCGCTGGTGGCCGGCTGGCACGACGGGCATTTTCCGCCGGATCGCGACGACGAGGTTATCGAGAAGATCAACGCCAGCAATGCCGATGTACTGACAGTCGGCATGGGCAGTCCGCGCCAGGAGCAATGGATCGTGCGGCATGCCGGCCGGCTTCGCCCGCGCCTGGCCTGGACGGTCGGGGCGTTGTTCGACTTCATCAGCGGGACCGAGCACGTGGCACCGCGATGGATGCGAACAGCCGGGCTGGAGTGGGCCTGGCGGCTGTCGCAGGATTTCGGCGGCAAGTGGCGGCGATACCTCCTGGGAAACCCGCTGTTCGTCTGGCGGGTGCTACGCCGCCGGCCTAGGATTATTCGGTGAGCGTTCGTGTTCGTATACACTACCGCGAGTCGCGGCGGATCGCCCATGAGTAGCCATTCCAGTTCGATCGTCCTGACCGCCGCCCAACAGGCCGGCTACAGCCCGCCGGATCTCTCCCTGCCGGCCGGCCAGGACCTTGTCTACAGCAGCCGCGTCTACCTGGCCAGCAAGCGCATGATCGACCTCCTGCTGTCGGTCCTGTTCCTGCCGCTGGCGTTGTTGCTCACAGTACTGATCGCCGCCCTGATCAAATTGACCGGCCGGGGGCCCGTGTTCTTCCGCCAGCTCCGTGCGGGCAAGGACGGCGAGCCGTTCTGGTGCCTCAAGTTCCGCACGATGGTGGTGGGGGCCGACGGCACGAACGCGCGCGAGTCGCTCGAGCACATGAACATGACCAACGGACCCACGTTCAAAGTCCCCAACGATCCGCGTGTCACATCGCTCGGCCGGTTCCTGCGGCGCAGCAGCCTCGACGAACTGCCGCAGCTTTTCCACGTGCTCAGCGGGAAGATGTCGATGGTCGGCCCCCGGCCTCTGCCCATTGCCGAGGTCTGCGACAAGACGGTGGCGGAGCGCGTGCGGTTGCTGGTCAAGCCCGGCCTGACGGGCCTGTGGCAGGTGTCCGGGCGAAGCGAGATTCCGTACAACGAGTGGGTGGCGCTGGACGCCTATTACGCCCGGCACCGCTCGACCCTGCTGGACCTGCAAATCCTGCTCCAGACGATCCCCGCGGTGCTCTCCGCGCGTGGGGCGTACTGAAGACGGGGCGTTGCGGTTCAGCGTCCGAGCACGATGTCGATTCCGCACAGGATCAGTTCGACCATTCGTCGCGGCAATCGCCCGACCCGCCGCACGAGGACCGACCGGTCCAGTGTGACGATTTGCGAAACGTTGGCGACGGAGTCCTTGGGCAGGCCGCTTGCCTTCGCTCCAACCAGGACATTCCCGGGCGCGTCCAGCCACTTCAGGTTGCTGGTCAGTGGTACGCAGGTCACTGTCGCCAGGCGGCTGCGGTTGATCGCGTCGCCTTGCACCACCACGACCGGCCGTCGGAAACCGGGGGCGGAACCGGTCGGTTCGCTCAGTTCCGCCCACCAGATGTCGCCTTGCGCGGGGCCTACCATTTCTCTCGCCTCAGCATCCGGTTCGAGGCTGAGCGGACGAACGTGTCGTCCTTGGTTCCGAGTTCGGCGCACGCCTTGTTCATCGCCTCGGTCACCGCCTCCGGCGCGTGCAGCAGCAGGTACTGCCGGATGGCCTCGCCGTAGAGCTGGCTGCGACTCTTGCCCGTCTGATGAGCGTGGCGCTCAGCCTCGGCAAACACGCGGTCCGGAATTGAAATCGCGGTCTTCATACCAGAAGTATAACTCGCCCGGCACGCTACGACAAGCGGTCAATGGGATTCTGCGCCTTTCCTTGCCCGTCGCATCCCGGCGTTCAATCCGCTTTCTTCCCCGGGGCGGTCGCCGGCGTCTTCTCCGCCCACGCCTTGATCGCCGCGCCCGGGGCGTCCGCCTGCTGCTTGTCGCCGAGGACCGGCTTGGGCGGCTGGTAATCGTTCGCCAGGTAATACAGGAACTGCGGTGAAATCCGCGCGTGCTGGGCGAACGCCTTGCTCCGGCCATGCCACTGGTCCGCGGTGATCTTCAGCCGATCCAGGCCCCACGTGAGGTACTTCGCGTCGCCGGTCAGCTCGTAGGAATAGCCGAACACCGGCAGCGTGAACCCGGCCAGGCTGTTGTACTCCCCGCGCTTGCTGCCGCCCATGCTCTTGTTGGCGTCCAGGAAGATCAGCGAGTCGGTCGACGTGCAGACGCCCTTGGCGGCCTCCAGATCGCCGGTCGCGCGGAAGTAGTTGTACAGCCCCTCGCTCGCCAGGCCATACATCCAGAACTGGTCCCACCCGCGCTTGCCCTCGGTGGCGATGCCGCCCTTGGCGGTGGCCTGGGCCTGTTGCTGCCAGACCGCTTTGTACTTCTCATCGCGCGAGCTGCGCCACGACGCGAACAGCCCGGTGATGCGGTTGCCCTGCGCCCGCAGGGCGCCCCCGCCGTGGTTGACCAGGTAGTCGCCGGATTGCAGGCCCGCCTCGCGATACCAGGCGTCGCCGGTCAGCACGTAGAACTCGAAGAAGCTCTGGCTCTTGGCGCTGTCCACGTTGCCGGACACGCCGAACGGCTCGCTGCCCCACCACTGACGGAAGTGGCCCCGGTTCGGGCAGGTGTGCTCGATGCCGTCCAGCTTCGGGTCGGTCGGGTGGTGCAGGCAGATGTCGATGTCCGCCAGGTGCAGCGCCGCTGCTTCGCCCGCGTCGAAATACTGCCACATCCCCGTCCGGAGGAACCGGACCAGGCACGCCCGCGGCACGTCATAGTAGTTCCCGTCCCAACGCGTGTTCAGGGCGTCGTTCTCCGTGCAGTAGCCCTTGAACTCGCAGTGGCTGCCCCAGTTCATCCAGCCGAACTCCTCGACCTTCTGCGCGGAAACGTAGAACTTCTCCTTGTCCGAGCCTGGCATCGGGTAGTAGGCCGCCACCTTCACTTCCTTCTTCGCCTTGCCGTCCTCGTAGGCCATGAAGTTGCAGAACGAGCCGTCCACCGAGAACTCGTACTTCTTAATCAGGTCGCGCACCTCAGGCCGGTAGTTCTCCACGCGGATGTCGTACATCTTGTCGAACGCGAGCGTCTTCTGGCAGTACCACTCCGGGGAGCAAGTCAGCAGCAGCGGAGCAACGGTGGACATCGCCCGTGCCCGGGCGTCAGCCGCGTTTCCCGATCCGTGGAACGCGAACAGCACCTCGTGCGTCCTGGCCCCGCCGGCGTACAGGTCGATGCGGACCAGCGGCTCGGAGTATTCTGTCGCCGGGACCTCGACCTTCTTCTCCTGGTACGGCACGAGCCAGACCTTCAGGTTGCCCGCCCCGTCCGCCTCCAACCCTTTCGGGTGAAGCTGCCAGAACCACCGCACCGCCGCGGTAACAGCGCGATCCTTGCCCGCCAGGCTCAGCCAGCCGACCCGATTGGTGTTGGGCTCCTTGCACTTGCCCTTGGCGTCTGCCTTGCCGCTGACGAGATACTCGATGCTCGACGGCTGGAGCTGGGCGATCTTGTCGCCAGCGCCCAGGTCGCCGTCGAGGTCCTTATCCGACCCGCCGAGCGCGAACTTCTTGTCGCCGTCCAGCGCCAGCGGCAGCTCGAACCCCAGCGCCCGCAGCCCGACGAACTCGTCGAACGACTTGCCCTGCCGGTTGATCACCGTGAACACGACGCGAACCGCGGCGCAGTTGGCCACCGCGTAGTAGCGGGCCTGAAAGTCCAGCTTGTCCGCGCCGCCCGCCTGGAACGCCCCCTTGACCAGCACAACGGCCCGGCCGGGGCCTTTCTCCTCGACGGTGATCGACTTGACGACGGCCGTCGCGTCAGCCGGCTGGCCCAGCGCCGGCGGTTTGGCCACCAGTTTCTCAACCGGCGTCTTCCCGTACTCGGCCTTGAACACGACCTTGCCCGGTCCCTGGAGCGCGCTCTTGCCGGCCGCGGTCACCGAGTCGAACAGATGCCAGTCGCCCTTCTTGACGGTGAACTCGATGACGCCGTTGGCGACCATGACGCCGTCGCCGGCCTCAGCCACGCTGACCGGGATTGGCGCCTGCCCGACCTTCGGGCGTTCGTCCTTGACGACGAATTTCGCGGTTTCCCCGGCCTTGATGTCCGTCTTGAAGTGAACGGTCATGAACCGGACCGAGTCGTCCTTCAGCCATCGCTCGCGGACAACGAACTGGGCCGCCGGTTCCCCCGTGCCGTCGGCGCGGTAGAGCCCGAACTTCTCAACGTCTTTGTACGCCCCCTCCGGCAGCGGGATGCCGCCGGAGACCTGGTTGTCCACGCGGTCAACGCCCGCGCGTTCGGTCACTGTCACGGGGATCTCCAACGCGAAGGCGCCGGTGGTCAGCATTACCGCCGCCAGCGCCGCAACCGCTACGATCTGAATGTGTCGCATGTCCGGCTCCTTGGAAAGGACGTGTTCGGCCCACTATCAGAGAACTCGTTATACCCACGGCGGCGACCAATCGGCAAGCGCCTGACGATGCGGGTGATCAATCCGAACTCGCGCGCCGCATCGTTGCC
The DNA here is from genome assembly GCA_028706835.1 of Phycisphaerae bacterium. Taxonomy (GTDB): domain Bacteria; phylum Planctomycetota; class Phycisphaerae; order JAJVII01; family JAJVII01; genus STB-87. The sequence goes on from JAQTVL010000075.1 coordinate 10,736, forward strand.
ACAACGGCGGCCACCAGATGGGCCAGGTCGGCAAAAGCATTCGCGCCTGCCGTCCCCGCCGGGCGGGCGACGACGATCACCTTGCATCCTTCCAGCCTGGCGGCCTCGATCTTCTCCGCCACGCCGCCGGCGGCCCCGCTGTCCTTGGTGACCAGTACGCCGATGTTGAACCGGCGGATGTGCTCCCGGTTGGCGTCGAGGCTGAACGGGCCTTTCTCCGCGATGATGTGCTTGCGTGCGAGCCCGGCCGCCAGGCACGCGGCGATCGACTCCGCCCGCGGCAACACGCGAGCGATCAGCCGCACGCCCGTCCGCCGCGATTGATCGACGTAAGGCGCGAGGTTGTTGCTCCCCGTCGTCAGCAGCACCGGCTGCCCAAACGCGCACGCGACCCGCGCCGCTCTAGCGTGGCTGCCTGCCCAGACGATCCTTCCGCTTGCCTCTTCGCAGTGCGTGTCCATCCCCGGTCGGACGAACGTAAAGTATGTTACCCCGCAGGCCGTCGCTACCGCACGCGCCGTCGCCCGGACCGCGGCGGCATACGGGTGCGTCACGTCCACGATCGCCCGGACCGATTCCCGGCGGACCAGGTCCGCCATGGCGGTCTCGTCCAGCCGGCCGACACGCCGCCGGATGTTCGCGTGCGGCGCGATGGCCAGCGGCTCGTCGGTCGCGGTCGAGACAAGCACGCGAAACCCAGCCGTGGCCAGCCCAGCAGCCGCCGCGCCCGTCTCGCTCGTGCCGCCCAGCAGCAGGATCATGTCGAGTAGCCTCGCGGGGTGACGAACCAGCCGTCGAGCAGCCGCGACGTGCGGTTGCCGACGATCACAATGGTCCGCATGTCCACCTCCGCCTCCGGCAGGCGGGCCAGGTCGGTCACGACGATCCGCTCGTCGGGCGAGCCGACCGCCGTCGCGACGCCGACCGGCGTTTCCGGCGGGCGATG
>JAQTVL010000628.1 GCA_028706835.1 Phycisphaerae bacterium
ATCAAGGCGTCGGCTGTTACCATCGACTACAAGGCGGCCGACGGCCAGATGTACATGCTCAACCTGATCGACACGCCCGGCCACGTGGACTTCCATTACGAGGTGTCGCGGGCGCTGACCGCCTGCGAGGGGGCGCTGCTGCTGGTCGATGCGACCCAGGGCGTGCAGGCCCAGACGGTGGCCAACGCCTACCTGGCTGTGGACCGCGGGCTGGAGATCGTGCCGGTGGTGAACAAGGTCGACCTGCCGGCGGCGCAGCCGGAAACCACGGCTGAGGAAATGGAGCACGTGCTGGGGATCGCGGCGGAGGATTCGCTGTTCGTGTCGGCCAAGAGCGGGCTGGGCGTGCCGGAACTGCTCGAGGCGATCGTACACAAGCTGCCGCCGCCGAAGGGCGACGTGTCGGCGCCGCCGAAGGCGCTGATCTTCGACTCGATCTACGACGACTACCGCGGCGTGATCGCCTATGTCCGGCTGTTCGAGGGCACGCTCCGCAAGGGGCAGTCGGTCCAGATGATGTCCACCGGGCGGAAATACAACATCAGCGAAATCGGCAAGCTTCGCCCCAGGCCGACGCTGGTCGACAGCCTGTCGGCCGGCGAGGTGGGTTACATCACCGGCAACATCAAGAGCCTGCTGGAGGTGACGGTCGGCGACACGGTGACGGACGCGCAGAAGCCGGCGGCGGAGCCGATGCCCGGCTACAAGGCGCCGCAGCAGATGGTGTTCTGCGATTTTTTCCCGTCCTCCGGGCACGAGACCACGGAACTGCGCGAGGCGATGGAGCGGCTTCGGCTGAACGACGCCTCGTTCACGTTCACGCCCATCCACTGCGAGGCGCTGGGGTTCGGGTTCCGCTGCGGGTTCCTGGGATTGCTGCACATGGACATCATCCAGGAGCGGCTGGAGCGCGAGAGCCACCTGGAGGTGGTGCAGACGGCGCCGACGGTGAGCTACGAAGTGCTCATGCGCGACGGGAGCGTCAAGCGGATCGACTCGCCCGGCGACCTGCCGGACGGCTCGATGTACGAGGAACTCCGCGAGCCGATCGCGACGGTGAACATCGTCACGCCGGCGGACTGCATCGGCGTGATCATGAAGCTGGCGGAGGAGCGCCGCGGCGTCTACAAGCGGACGGAATACCTCAGCCCGCAGCGCGTGATCCTGAGCTACGAATTCCCGCTGGCCGAGATCATCTACGATTTCTACGACCGGCTGAAGAGCATGACCCGCGGCTACGGCACGATGGACTACGAAGTTTCCAGTTACCGCTACGACGACCTGGTGAAGGTGGACATCCTGGTCGCGGGGCAGCTCGTCGACCCGCTGTCGATCATCTGCCACCGCAGCGAGGCGGAGCGGCGGGGCCGGCGGCTGCTGATCAAGCTGCGCCGCGAGATCGCCCGGCACCTGTTCGAGGTGGTGCTCCAGGCGGCGATCGGCGGCAAGATCGTGGCCCGCGAGACGATCAAGAGCGTGGGCAAGAACGTGACGGCCAAGTGCTACGGCGGCGACATCACCCGCAAGCGCAAGCTGCTCGAAAAGCAAAAAGAAGGCAAGAAGCGGATGAAGACGGTCGGCCGGGTGGAGATTCCGCAGGAGGCGTTTAGGGTCGTGCTCCAGCCGGATGATGATTGAGGGGAGGGGGGCCTCGGGGTGGCTGGACACGGTTAGAACTTTTTGCGGCGGGAGCGGCTACTTGGTCGACACAGCTACCAGCGCCGGCCCGTCACTCAGCGTCCGGATTTCGCACTTGATGATACTACCGGGCGGAAACTCCCATTCCTCGTCTGTCGGGTCGTACTTATCGGTTGCCAAGAGCCGATAAGAGCCGTGGCCGAGGTCCAAGGCGAGCGTAGGCCGGTAGACGGTTGTGCCCTCGTTCAATAGCTGGACATAGACTGTTTGTTTCGCTTCGCTCATGGATACTATCCCGCGCCCTGTCGCCATCATACTCTCCTGTACTCGGGCTGATGTCAACTGGGCGAACTCCGGAGGGCAGGCAGGCAAAACGTCGTGGGCAGGGCCAAACGGAGGCGGCACAGGGCCGGCTTGGCCCGCAGGCCCCCCGGCGATGTTCGCATCCGGCAGTTCAAGGATGCGTCGTGATCGACGGGCAAGCGGATGCCCTTCCACACTCGTTGCGTCAACGCCGGAATACTGTCGTGCCTGATTCCGGCGGTGCGACAGGAGTTGGTGGCATGCTTGCCAATCCGTCTTTTTGTGGAGTGCGGTAGCGTAGCTACCGCTTTGGGTTGTGACACGTCGCGTCTGCTCACCAAAGCGGTAGCTGCGCTACCGCACTCCACAAACAGCGAAGAGTTATTTCTGCCACTGAATCTTGCCGCACCCGGTTCGGATTGCCCCGGCCTGTGCCGCCGACGAAAGCGGTAGCTGCGCTACCGCACTCCACAAACAGCGAAGAGTTATTCCTGCCACTGAATCTTGCCGCACCCGGTTCGGATTGCCCCCGCCTATGCCGGCGACCAAAGCGGTAGCTGCGCTACCGCACTCCACAAACGACGAAGAACCTACCTTGTCACCCGATCCTGCCGCACCCGCCTGGGAAGGCCTTTGCGGAACAGGTCATTTGTCCGGCCGCGAAGGGGGCCGATGAAGAGCGGCGAGGGATCGGTCAGCCGGGTGAACGGTGCCGCCTGTGCGGATTGGCTGGCGATGGACGAGAAAGCCGGCTGAATTTGAAGGCGGCACGTCCGATAATACACGCTGTATTGTTCTTGTATCGCGGTCGAAAATGAAAGATTTCTTCCACGTCTTGATCGAATCGAGGTCCAAATGAGCAGAATGCGGGCCTGGTTCAAAGTCGGGTAACAGTTGAGGGGGTAATGGTTCGATAAAAGAACCGGCTCCTGTCGATGAGAAGAGTGGCCAGACTTTTCTCACATATCGAAAGGAGTCGGTATGGTTGCTCAACT
>JAQTVL010000629.1 GCA_028706835.1 Phycisphaerae bacterium
CCGCACGAGCGTCCGGGGGAAAACCGTCGAGACGATCCGCCTCAACCCGTCGCTCGAGGACTTCACGCCAGCGCCGCAGCGACCCGCGACCGCCGAGACCGTCAGGACGCCGAGGACGATCAAGGCTGACTATACCGTGCTCGAAACCGTCCCGGTCCGCATGACGGAGAACGTGCCCGCCCTCAGGACGGCGAAGACCGTTGACGTGTACCGGCCGGCGGGCGGACCGCTCTCGGACATGGCGTATATCGGCCGGCCACGGGCAACGCCTATCGGCACGCGGTCGATCGATTACGACGCCGTTCGCCTCGGATACCGCACGCCCGGCAAAACCATTGCCGGCCGGTACGGCACGGTCAGCGGCGAATCACCGATCGATATCGTGCCGTCGGAAGCCCTTGCGTCGTCGCTCCAGCGGGCCGACATCTACCTCGGCCCCCGCACGGCGGCGGCAATCAACACGAACCCGCGTCTCGCGCAGGCGGGCGGGTACGGGCGCACGATCAACACCGAACTCGTCGCCGACCTCACCGGACGGGGCTACGCGGACATGATCGGGCGGCGCATCGCGTCCCGGAAGATCGGCGTCATGGACTACCAGGCGGGCGGCACGGCACAGACCGCCCTCATCCCGAACGAGGCGCTGGCATCGTCGCTGTCGCGGGGCGTCACGGCGGATATCACCATCGGAGGAACGGCGGCGAACCCGCTCGCGGGCATCAACACGAACCCGCGTCTCGCCACCGCCGGCGGTCTCTCGCCCGTCCGTATCGTGCCCTCGGACGCATTCGCCAGCGCCCTCCCCCGTGCAGCACAGCCCGGCGTTTACCTCACGCGGAGCGGCAACCTCAAAGCTTCGCCGAAAGCCGCCCGGAAACCCGCGCCGAAACTCTCCGGGAACGTGCGGCTCGTGGAAGCGGGCGGCGTGTTCGAGACCGACGTGCCGCTGCCGGTCGCCCGGTTCCAGGCGCGGACGACCACCAGGATGCCCATCGGCACGCGGGGATCGTATCGTGGCGGCGGCGAGACCCGGACGGACCTCTTCTCCGGCACGCCGATCAAGAGTCGCACGATGGTCAACCGGATGCCGATGGAACAGACGACCGTCCAGACCGAACGGGGCGCACCTATGGGTACATCGAAGAAAGCAGACCTCTTTACCTCGGCGAAGAAAGCCGCAGGAACCAGTATCGACGCCGACTACCTGCGCCAGGTGGCGATGCTCACCGAAGCGCGGGCAAAGGTCACGGCGAAACAGGCGGCGAAAGCCGTCGGAACGACCGAGAACCTGCCGGCACGGTCGGGGACCGGCCAGATCCGCGTTGCCGACGCAGCCACGGATCTCGTCTCCATCCGGTCCGGCACGGGCAACGTCGCCGCACCGTCGCGGGGCAGCAGCGGCGTGCAAGGACGCGGCGGATCGCAGCAGATGACCGACCTGTTCCGCGACCCGTTCGCCGCGCCGAAAGGATCCGCCGCATCCCCGAAGAAACCAGCAGCGATCCTCCCTGGCAGTCTCGGCAGGTTCGATGTCGGCACGGCAGATGTCGCCTACTGGCTCGATATCGGCGCAGGCACGATCCGGCGCGGCAGCCCTCCGCCAGTCGAGGTCGAATCCGGGCTCGATACCGGCCTCGTCAGCGGCGGCATGGGCAGATCGTCCCGCAGCCGCCGCACCGTCGCCGAGCCGCGCCAGGCAGCATATTCTGACCTCGACGATCAAACCATCGACGAACAGTTCCGGGGCGGGTTCATCCTGCCTCCCCAGACCACCTCGACGCGTGGCACGGGCCGGCGGACCGTCGAGCCGACGATCGTCGATGTCGGGCGCGACGACGACACCCTGATCGGGCCGTTCCCGATCAATTTCCCGGACTCGTTCGTGGGCCAGCGGCAGGCGATCGGGACGCCGCAGATGCCCGACCCGTGGGACCCGTATCTCCCGCCCGTCGAACCGCTGATCGAACCGCCGTATGTCCCTCCCGCCGGTTTTCCGTGGGGCGACCTCGGCGGCGGCGGCGGCGCACGGCGCGGCGGCCGGGCGTGGAAGTACAAGTTCACCGAGACCTTCGGGGTCGGCGGAAACCTGGACTTCTTCCTCGGCGGCGGGAGGAAACGGCGATGAGCAGACGCAAGAAGACCACCAAACAGCCCTCCGGCCGCACGCCGAAACAGCTCGGCTCGCGCTGGATGGGCTCGTATCTCGGACCGCTCGGCGTCCCGAAACGCCAGCGGCCGGACGCATACCTGTGAGGATGAGAACCATGTGCAATCTCAGCAAGGTCAGGAACGCCAACGAACAACGCAACCAGCGAGCGCAGAAGACTATCCGAACGGCAAACGCACCGTTCCGGGACGAGCAGCACCATCACCGGCACCACTGCCAGCGGCGGAGGGACTAAAATGCCCCGCGAACGCGTGAAACCCGTGCCAGCCGCCGATCCCGACGGTATCCCAATGTCGCTCGAAGCCCGTATCCGGCAGGGGGCGGGAACCGACCCGCAGAACGGCGGCGAAACCGTCGCGGCAGACCCGCAGGTGGCGGTCCAGCAACCGCCCCTGCCGCCCGCACCGGCAGCAGCAGCGGCCCCGGTCAGGGGCTCGACACTGTTCCGCACCTCCACGCCGCCGCAGGCGGCGGTCCCGCAGCCGCCGCCAGCGTCGATGCTCGTGTGGAGCGAAGCCGAAGTGCAGCAGGAGAAACACAACTCGTTCGTGCTCGGCAACTGGGACATCGCGCTCATCGCCGCCCAGGAAGAACTCGTGAAGAACGGGCACTCGGTCCTCGCCAACCTCCTCGTCGAGATCCGCGTGCATCTCGGGTTGCTCGAACCGCCGACCGATCAGCCGCCGGGCGGCAGTCCGCCGCAGGGGTAGATCCAGAGTCACTCTTTTTATCTAATTAATCGGCACTTCGGTCCCGCGATTCGTGC
>JAQTVL010000076.1 GCA_028706835.1 Phycisphaerae bacterium
GCGGAATGCGTGTTGGCTGCTCGGACATGATGATCCTCCGTGATCCACAGGCCGGACTCCGCCGGCCGAACTTCCCCCACCACTATCTATCGGCCAGCCCCTCCCTGCAACTACGGTTATGCACCCTGGGTCAGACTCTCGCTTGACTGCATGCCGCCGGAAGGTGACAATGCAGGGGTCCATGTCTGGTGAAATGGGAACCGCGCGGAGGCCTCACAACTGGCTGTTTGCGGGGCATCTCCGGCCGGAAGACGTTCTCTTCATCTTCGATCCCCAGGCAACGGGGCAAGTAATTTCTGCCCCAAGTATTCTCCGGACGGCAAGTGGATCGTGTTCTGCCGACTAGCCGCACGCCGCGGCATCCACCCTGTTCTTCTGGGCCGGTTTTGAACCAGGCCCCTTTCGGTCCTATCATAGTCCAACTTCGACACGGTCTGTGATATGGAAGGAGCCCGACGTGACAAAGTTCGCTCGCATCTTGCCGTGGGTGGTGCTGCTGGCGGGTGCGGCCAGCCGATTCGCCAGTGCGGCCCCGCCGGCGGCGTTGCCGAAGTCGATCCCAGCCGCCGAGAATCGACCCGCCCTGACGCTGCCGGAGAACGTGGACCTCGCGGCCCTGAAGTTGCCCGATGCCATCAAGCCCGGCCTGCGCATAACCTACCACGCAGGCAACTCGATCGTGCCCGGCGTGAAGACGAAGCTGGTGCCAGGCCGGGGCCCGGGGAAGTGGATCGACCCGAAGACCGGCAAGACGTTCGACGACGACGACACCCGCGCCTCGGGCGGCGTGGGCTTTCACCAGGCCAACATCGTGTTCGCCGGCCCGCAGTTTGTCGCGGTCGACGCCCGCAACTACCAGATCACCGACGTGCAGAAGAACATCACCTCGTACAAGGGCGCAGCCGCGGCGTCCGGCAACGCAGCCTGCGTCGGCGTTTATTGGATTCATCCGTCGCTGCTGGAGTTGATCAGCGCCGAAGGCGGGCCGCCGCAACCCGCCGGCGTGAAGATCAATCGCGATCTGTATCCGCTTGGCACTACGAAATACAACGCCGTTCAGATCACGACGGATTTCAGCAACGGGGTCTGGCGCGCCGTCTACGACGCGGAGACCGGCTTGCTGCTCTATTCGGGCTCGATCAACGCGGGCGCTCCCGTCCCGGTGGTGGCCCCCCAGGGCAAGGTCTCGCCCGGGCAGGGCGACACGATGATGTCGCACATGTCCTTCGTCGCTTCGCGGCAGTTGGACATTCCCTGGGCGGGCGACCCAACGCCGAAATGGGTCGTCAAGGGCGTCAGGCTCAACTACCGCGGCCAGACGGCGTTGAAGACCGGGATCATGCCGCTGCCCCCGCTGGCGCTGTCGAGTTCGATCGAGGTCGGCGACGTGGTGGAAGGAGTGGCCCGCTGCCGGTGCTCGGTCGCGCAGGACATCGGCGCCGGCCTGCCGCCTCAGCAGACGAGCGAGATACGCTACTTCGCGTCGGCCATGCTCGCGCCGCTGTGGATCAGCCCGGTGACGATCGGCAAGCTGAAGGCGAACCAGGTTCTCGACGAGGACCGGGTGATCGGTTTCCGCACGTTCTTCGCGGGTGTGAACCAGAACCTCGCGGTCGTCGTCGAACAGGGCCCCACCGAAACATTGGAGCATGCCTACGACACCGTGACGGGCGGGTACGTCGGCGTGAGAAGCACGAAGCAGACCCAGGCCGGGCAGGTGCGGTCGGAGGCGATGCTGACGAAATGAGCGGGGGCAGGGGTCAGAAGTGCTCCGTAGGGAACCTCGTCGCGATTAACATTCTCCCGCTGGGAGAAGGTCCCGCCGAAGGCGGGGGATGGCCGCGCAGCCGTATGCGTGGCCACGCCGGGGGAGACATGGCCACGCCCAAACAGCGGGCGTGACCATGGCACCCAATCCATCGTTTCATCTGCGACAGAGCACTCGCTGTCCACACGGCCCGCCGCCTGTTCATTTCTGACCGCGGCAACTACCGCATCCTGAACGTGAAACTTGGCTACCACGCCGAGGCGAAGGGGCCGCTGCGCGACAAATGAAGAGCCGTACGAACCAAGAGACGCCCGCGTGTTGAAGTCACGCGGGCGTCATGTTTCGGTGGGCGTGGGCCGCCGTTCACCTACTGCCCCATAATAGGCACGCCCCCCGCTGATGGCAACTCGCCCGGGCCGGCGGCGTAGGGCCCTTCAATTCTCGTCACCAGGGCCCCCGGCGGTCATATCGGGCGATTCTCCAGGCCATTGATCAGCCCGGCCAGCATGCGGGCGATTTCTTCAAGATTGGCCTTCAATGAATCGTGCTCCACCGACTGGACGAGCCCGCGCCGCCGGGCCAACTCCAGCGGCGGGACGCACTCCTGTGTCGAGCCGCGGGCGATGCCGAAGAAGTTCCTGCGGTCGGCCTTGGTGAACCGCCCGTTGCCCTCGGCGATGTTGTTGGGGATCGACAGGGCCGCGCGATTGAGTTGGTCCGCCAGGAAGTAGAATCCGCGCGGAAACGTGGCGGTTAGTTGAAAGACACGATCGGCAAAATCGACGGCCCTCTGGTAAACGATGAGTTTCTCGAAAGCGAAGGCCATGGTGTTCCCCTGAAAGTGGAATCGGGCTTGAACGACTTGGCCGGGCTCCGACAGAAGAGAGTAGAAAGGAGAGAGTAGACCGAGGAGAGCAGCCCGCTCGCGTGTCAGCCGATCTGGTCTTTCTGTGTTCTTCTTTCTCCTCTACTTTCTACTTTCTCCGCTCTCCTCTCTATTAAGAAAGCCGCCCGAAGGCGGCTTTCTTAATCGGGGCGACTGGATTCGAACCAGCGACCTCTTGACCCCCAGTCAAGCGCGCTAAACCAGACTGCGCCACGCCCCGGTGCTGCTTTTGCACCTACATCTTAACGATTCCCGCCGGCAAAGCAATTGATTTGACGCTCACGCGGGCGAGGCGGCCGGGCCGCCCGATTCCGTCTCGCGGAACTGCGTCGTATACAGCGTCCGATACAGCGGGCAGTTCTCCATCAACTCGCCGTGCCGCCCGGCGCCGACCACCTGCCCGGCGTCGAGCACCACGATCTGGGCCGCGTCGCGGACCGTGCTGAAGCGGTGGGCGATGATGAACGCCGTCCGCCCCACGAGGAACTCGTCGAGCACACGCTGTATCTTCCCCTCGCTCTCGGCGTCCACCTGGCTCATCGCTTCGTCCAGGATCAGCACCGACGGGTCCCGCAGGATCGCCCGGGCCAGCGCGATCCGCTGCCGCTGCCCGCCGGACATCGTCGTGCCGCGCTCGCCGATCACCGTGTCGTAACCCTCGGGCAGTTGCGAGATGAACTCGTCGGCAAAGGCCTGCTTTGCGGCGGCGACCACTTGCTCCCGGCTGATGTGCTTGTTCCCGTAGCGGATGTTGGCCTCGGCTGTGTCCGCGAAGATCACCGCGTCTTGCGTGACCAGCCCGATCTGCTGCCGCAGCGAGCGCAGGTTGACCTGCGCGACGTCTTGGCCGTCCCACAGCACGCGTCCGGCAGCCGGCTCGTAGAACCGCGGCAGCAGGCTCAGGATCGTCGTCTTGCCGGAGCCGTTGGGCCCGACAATGGCGATGGTCTGGCCGGCGCGGGCCCGAATGGTCACGTCGCGCAGCACCATCGCCTCGGTGCCCGGGTAGCGGAAACCGATGTTCTCGAAGACGATCTCGCCCCGCAGCGGCCCGACCTTCGGGCCCAGATGGTTCACCTGCTCCGGCTCGGCGTTGATCATCCCGAACACGCGCTCGGCGGCGGCGTCGGCCTGCTGGAGCCGGTTGTTGACGTTGCTTAGCTTCCGGCCGGCGTCGGCGCCCAGGCCGAGCAGGAACAACTGCGTGATGAGCACCCGGAAGTCCAGGGAGCTCTTAAGCACGAGGTTCGCGGCCAGCATGGCGGCGGCTATCAGGCCGATGGATCCGAGCACCTCCAGCATCGGCGACACAGCCGAGTCGAAGCGGCGCATCCGCATCTGCTCTTTGAGCAACTGCCGCTGGACACGGAAATATCGTTTCCGCTCGTAGCCTTCCATCGTGTAGGCCTTGACCACCCGCAGGCCATACAGCGTCTCCTCGAGCACCGCGAGCTGCCGCGCGGAGCTGACCAGGGCCTTCTTGGCGGCCTTGCGCATCTTCTTGCCGAACTTGCGGATCACCAGGTAGCTGATCGGGGCGGCCACCACGGCGGCCAGCGCGACACGCCATTCCAGCCAGAACGCGAAACCCATCGCGCCGGCCGCGATCAGCGGCTCCTGGATCGTCTTGCCGAACAGCGTCGTGAAGCCGACGTTGATCTGGCCGGTGTCCTGAATGACCCGGCTGATCGCGTCCGTCACGCCGTTCTTGCCGAAGTGCGACAGCGGCAGGCTGGTCAACTGGTGATAGGCCCGCGATCGCATGTCCATGATGGCCTGTAGCGACGCGCCCTGGATGGAAAGTTCGTTGACGTAGCGGCAGGCGTTGCGGAGGATGGTCATGCCGAAGATGGCCAGCAGGATGAAGAACAGCGCCCACATTCGGTTGTGGATGTTGATGTTGTGCCGGTCGGTATCTTCCGGCAGCCAGCGTGCGACGCGGACCACCACGCCTCGATACCATGCCCGCTCGGGAACGGCCAGCGTGATGGTTGGCTTTATGCGGCGCGACCCGCCGGCCGACTCGGCGGCGGACGTGGGCGCGGGGGCGCGGCGATCGACTATCACCGCGAGTTCCCGGCCGACCGGTGCGTTGCAGAGCCGTTGCGCCAGTTCCAGCGAGTTGTCTATGGGTTCGCCGTCGACCGAGACGATGATGTCATATTGCCGGAAGCCCGCGCGATCGGCGGCCTTGTCGTCGGTGACTTTCACGAACACAGGCTGAATGGCCTCGGCCCCGACCCTGGTCGGATCGTCCGGCTGGGGCAGTTTCACGCCGAGTCGATGCTCGATGTCGGTGCGATAGATCCAGCCGCTGACGCCCTCCCGGCTGGTGATCACCTGGAGCACCGGGATGAGCATGCCGATGGACGTGGTGAAGAAGATGCTCACGCCGATGGCGGCGATGATGCCCACCGCCACACGCCAGCGATACGGTTTGATGTAGGTCAGGGACTGTCGAAAGTTTTTCATGCTCGTTACATAACAAGCCGATGAGCGTTTCTCGGCGCGCGTGCCTCGGCGAGCACACACCCAAACGGTGCGGAGGATAGCATAACAGGCCGATTTCTGCTACCATTTCCGCGCGTGCTCGATCTCGGAAGCGCGGGGCAAGCCCCGCCGTTAAATGGTCGCTATACGGAGTTCGGTCGCCATGGAACAGATTCCGCTTGCCCAGCCTGACATCAGTTCGCTGGAACGCAGTTACGTCGCCCGCGTGTTGCAGACGCCGCAGTTGAGCCTCGGGCCGAAGGTGCCGGAGTTTGAACGGGCGGTGGCCGTCGCCACCGGCGCCAAGCACGTCGTCGCGGTCAACAGCGGCACGAGCGCTTTGCACCTGATCGTGCGGTCGCTGGGCCTCGGCGAGGGCGACGAGGTGATTACCTCGCCGTTCTCGTTCATCGCGTCGAGCAACTGCCTGCTGTTCGAGCGGGTCAAGCCGGTTTTCGTGGACGTCGATCCGCGAACCGGCAACATCGACCCGGCCCGGATCGAAGCCGCGATTACCCCGCGGACCAAGGCCCTGCTGGTGGTGGACGTGTTCGGCCACCCGGCCGACTACGACGCGATTACCCCGATCGCCGCGAAGCACAACCTGGCCATCATCGAGGACAGTTGCGAGGCGCTGGGCGCACGCTACAACGGGAAGGCTGCGGGCACGATGGGCGTGGCCGGCTGCTTCGCCTTCTACCCCAACAAGCAGATCACCACGGGCGAGGGCGGGGTGGTCGTCACCGAGAGTGACACCATTGCCGACCTCTGCCGCTCCATGCGAAACCAGGGCCGCGCTACGAATGGCAATGCCTGGCTGGCCCACGTCCGCCTGGGCTACAACTATCGCCTCAGCGACATCCACGCCGCGTTGGGCCTGGCGCAGATGGAGCGGCTGGAAAAGCTGCTGGCGGCCCGGGCGAAGGTCGCCGCCGGGTACGCCAAGCGTCTGTCCGGGCTGGCCGCGTCGCACGGCGTCGAGCTCCCCGCGGCGTTGCCGGACGTGACGATCAGTTGGTTCGTCTACGTGATCCGGCTTCGACTTGGCACGACCTACGAGCAGCGCGACCGCGTGATGGCCCTGCTGCGGGAGAAGGGCGTCTGCTGCAACAACTACTTTTCGCCGATCCACCTCCAGCCGTTCTACCGCGAGTTGCTCGGCCACAAGGAAGGCGACTTCCCGGTTACGGAATCGCTCGGCGCCCGCGGCATCGCCCTGCCGTTCTTCAACAAACTGACCGCCGTGCAAATCGGCCAGGTGGCAGAGGCCCTGGTTAGCTCGATCAGCGCAGTCGGCTGTTAAAGGAGCGGTCGCGGCCGGAAGCATGATGCCAACGCTTCGGTTCTTTATCGCGGGGGTGGCCATACTGGCCCTTGCGGGGGAGGTGACCCTTTAGGGCCGGTGGGGGGCCGCACAAACGGTCGCGCGTTCGGCTGCTTGAGCTCCGACGACCGCGGGGGTATCCTCAAACGCGATGGCCACGCCCGCGAAGTACGCGGGGTTCGCGGCGACCCGCCAAGCAACGAAAGAGGCTGCACATGGTCAGCATGAAACGAGTCGCGATCCCGCTGGGCCTGTTCGTCATCGGCGTATTGCTGGCGGCTTGTGAGCAGAGCGGTTCGGGTGGGCCATATCAGCCACGCCCGCGCACCCCGGGCGGCCCCACCTCTCGGCCCGGCGTCCTGCCCGGCAAGTTGGACAAAGACGGCATGCTCATTCAGGTCTACGACATGCGCGACCTGCTGCACCCGTTGACGGACTTCCGCGTGCCGAAGGCCACGACGCGGGGAGATGGCGGCATCTTCGGCGACGACGATGCCGCCGAATCGCCCGAGGACTCGGCGGATGCTGAACGCCGCGCCAAGGTTGCCAGCTTCCTCAACATGCTGCGGGCAACGGTTCTTCCGGACAGTTGGCCGCCCGGCGGCAAGGCCAACGTGATCGAGACCGATGGCCTGCTTGTCGTCAAGCAGACCCCGGAAGGGCATCGCCAACTTACGCATCTGCTGGCGGAATTGCGCGACCACTCCGGCGTGCAGATCACCGTCGAGTTGCGGGCGCTGGTCATGCCGGCCGACAAACTGCGAGGCCTGTGGCGGGAGCCGCCGCCCTGCCTGTCCGACAAAGACGCCGCCCGGGTGGAAGAGGACGTGCTAAAGGATAAGCGGGCGTCGAGTGCCGCGCGACTGCGGCTGACGCTGCTCGACGGCCACCTGGCCTGGATTCTGGTCCAGAGGGAGTGGAGTGCGGCCTTTCCCCTGCCGCCCCTGGCTGAACGCGACCCGCTGCGGCCGGACGCATATCTATTCGGTGCGCGTGCGACGGCCTCCCCGCAACGCGATCGAGTCACGCTGTCTGTCAAGGTCACCACCGATCGCTACGCCGTGACAACTCAGTGGGAAGGGCTGGACCCGATGCGGTCCGAGCGTTGGCAGGAGATCGTCGGAACATCACGGGTGCCCGACAAGCATTTCGCCGTCTGGACGTTGATCGACGGTCCCCGAGGCCTGTTGCTGCTGATCCGCCCGCAGATCATCGAGCCAAGAGAGGACCAGTAGTGTAGGCGGCAGGAGTCTTTGCTGACGAGACTGACCGAAAGACGGGGACGGAAAGAAGGGCGAGATGCACATGCCGCGCACTGCGAAATCATATCTTCTGCCCCGGCACGGCCAACTCGTACAGTCCCCCCGGGGCGCGGCGTAGCGAACCCTGCGTCACCAGGGCCTCCCACACTTCCGCGGGGAATTCGTCCGGCGGCTTGATGCCCAGGCCGGCGCCCAGTTGCTTGCCGCTGCTGAACGGGCCGTGGCCGAGTTGCGATTCGTCGTCGAGCTGCGTCAGCCGGACACGCTTGTTGAACGCTTTGAGCGCCTCCGCCAGCAATTCCGGCGGGAAGGTCTTGGTTTCGATGGCCAGGCCGGCGTCGCTCTGCTGCGGCACGACGAACATGGCGCCGCAGCCGGGGCACTTGCCCCGCCGGCCTCGCAGGGAGTCCATGATGTCGATGGTCTTCTTGCAGCCCGGGCAGGCGAAGCGGATGGACATGGACGGCTCCAACTAAGACAGGGGTCGAGGACTGGGGGAATCCGAATTCCCAGCCCCCGATCCCCGGCCCCCAGCCCCTTCTTTTCGTCACCGCTCTTTCAGAAAATATTCCATCAGGTCGCAGCCGCGGGATATGTTCAGGTCGCTACGGGCGGCTGACGCCTCGTCGAACGGCAGGCTGATCACCGCCGCAATGCCCGACCCGGCCAGCAGCCAGGGGACCGGTTCGTCGGTGTGGGAGCGGGTACGGATCGGCGTCGGGTGGTCCGGCAGGACGAGGATCCGCCAGCCGGAGGTCTGGAAGCTGGCCAGCTTGTCGGCCAGCGGGCCGACGATGTTCGCGTCGATCGCCTCGATCGCCTCGATCTTGCCGCGGACGTTGGCGTTGTGGCCGGCTTCGTCCGGGGCCTCGACGTGCACCAGCACCAGGTCGTAATGATCCAGGGCCTCGATGGCGGCTGCGCCCTTGCCCGCGTAATTCGTGTCCAGATAGCCCGTCGCGCCGGGGACCTCGATCACCGGCCAGCCGATCAGCTTGGCGATCCCGCGGACCAGGTCCACGGCGGTGATGGCGCAGCCGCGCACGCCGAACCGCTCCTGGAAGCTGGTCAGTTGCGGCTGTTGCCCCTGGCCCCACAGCCAGATGGCGGTGGCGGGGTTCTCGCCGAGGTCCCGCCGGACGCGGTTGATCTCGTGGTTGGCCAGCACGTCCGTCGCCCGGTTCATCAGCGTCTTGAGCACGTCGCTGCCGGGCCCGCGCGGTTCGCTGCCGGCGATCGGCTGGGCGAGAAGGTCGTGCGGGGGGACGGTCGTCGCGCTCATCGGCTCGCGGCAGTCGCGGAAGACGACCAGGTGGCGATACGACACGCCTGGGAAGAACTGCACCTTCGCCCCGCCGAGCTGCCGGGCGAGTTCGTCGATCAGGGCCTTCGCCTCGGCGCTGGAGATATGCCCAGCCGAGTAGTCCTCCATCACCCCGTCGATCACGGTGACGAAGTTGCAGCGGAAGACCCAGTCGTTCGGGCCCAGCTCGATGCCCTGGGCCGCAGCCTCCAGCGGCGCCCGCCCGGGGTAGTTCTTCTTCGGGTCGTAGCCAAGCACCGACAGAATGGCCACGTCGGAGCCGAGCGGCATGCCCTTGGGGATGTTCCGCGTGGTGCCGACCTTGCCGGAGCGGGCCAGGCGATTGCAGTTCGGTATGTTCGCGGCCTGGAGCGGCGTCTTGCCCTCGAGTTCGTCGAGCGGCAGGTCCGCGGCGCCGTCCATGATGATAATGGCGGATTTCATAAGAAGCTTTCACCACTCAGCGGTCAGCGGTCAGCAACACCCAAAGAATGTTACCCGAAGTTCGGGATAAAGTCCTTACCTGACTGCTGAATGCTGAACGCTGACAGCTATTCTTTCCTGTTCCACTCGTCGCCCGCGTCGATGCCCTCCGCCGGCAGGTCGATCACCCGCAGCCAGGCGGTCGCCGCCTTGGTCACCGGCAGCCGGTCGATCTCGTCGACGGCCGCACGCAGGTCGCCCTCGCGGGCACGGTGGGTCGTAATCACCACGTTCACCGGGCCGGTCAGCGGCACTTCCTTCTGAAGCACGCTGGACAGGCTGATCTGGTGGCTGCCCAGGATGCGCGTCACCTGCGCCATGACGCCGGGCTGATCGGCCACCTGGAGCCGCAGATAGAACCGGCTGACCAGGTTATCGGTGCTGACGATCTGGGCGGGGCGTGTCTTGCCGGGCCAGATCTTGAGCGACTGGAACCGCCGTCGCGCGTGGCCGATCGCGACGTCGACCAGGTCGCTGACGACGGCGCTGGCGGTGGGGCTCTGACCGGCGCCCCGGCCATACATCAGCACGTGCCCGACCGCGTGGCCGAACATCGAGATCGCGTTGAACGGCCCGTCCACGCTGGCCAGCGGGTTGTCCTTGGCCACCAGGCAGGGGTGGACCCGCAGGCTCAGCCGGCGGTCGCTCATGCGCTCGGCGACGGCCAGCATCTTGATGACGTAACCGAGTTGGCGGGCGTTGACGATCTCGTCGAGTTGCAGGCCGCGGATGCCCTCGATGCGGATGCGGTCGAAGGCGATGTCCTCGCCGAAGGCCAGCCCTGCCAGAATCGCGATCTTGTGCGCCGCGTCGATGCCGTCGACGTCGTAGGTGGGGTCGGCCTCGGCGTAACCGGCCGCCTGGGCCTCCGCCAGCGCCTGCTCGTACGGCTTATTGGCGCCGGTCATCTCGGTCAGGATGTAGTTGGCCGTGCCGTTGAGGATGGCGTAGATCGCCCGAATGCGGTTGGCCACCAGGCCGTCGCGCAGGCCCAGGATCACCGGCACGCCGCCGGCCACCGCCGCCTCGAAGCCGATGCAACTGTCGGTGCTGTGGGCCAGCGGAAACAGTTCCCCGCCGTGCCGGGCGAGCATGGCCTTGTTCGCGGTGACCAGGGCCTTGCCGGCGGATAGCGCGGCCTTGGAGCATTCCAAGGCGAACGTCGTGCCGCCGATGAGTTCGACAACGATGCCGACGTCTTTGTCGGCGAGGATCGGGTCCATCGACGTGACCCACTTGGCGCCGGTCAGCGCCACCCGGGCCTTCGGGTTGGCCTGGAGCGCCAGCACGTAGCGGACGTCGAATCGCAGCCCGGTGCGCTGGGCGAGGAATTCAGCGTCCTCGGTCAGCATGCGCACGACGCCGCTGCCGACAGTGCCGCAGCCGAGAAGAGCAATGGGGACGGTCTGCATGATTACTTGTCCTCAAGCGTGAGGATCATGCTGATACGCATCAGATCCTCCTTACGCTTGGAAAGGGCTTCCTCGGCAATTCGCCAGACCAGATCCTGTCGCTCTGAGTGCATCATCGACTTGAACTTCTGCGCAACGACGTAGACTCGATACATATCAAGACCAGGTATCTTTTCGGCTGCTACCTTCGCGGGAATGCCAAGGGTGCTCAGTCGCTCCTTCAGTCCCCCGACGAGTTGTTGGACGAAAGTTGGTTTGGTCTTCACAGAAGCCATTTTCGCAACTCCTTTATCTTGTCGAGGAAGACTCTCGCCTCTTCGCTGTTGGCATTGTATGGCGAGTAGCGGGCGTGAACAGTCCACCCGGCGCATACTGATTTGAGCCACTGGACTAGGCGGTTGGATGTCCTCTGCTCGACTTCCGAGAGTGTGGCCTCAACCTCCGGCAGTCTGGCCAGTATTTCGTCCAGATTGTGCGAATGGTGACACAGTGACACGAGCCGTTGCTCTGCGGCAGGTCGTCCCTCGGCTGAGCCGGCATGCTGGAGCCAGGGGAATAGTTCCATCAGTTTGGCCTTGAGCAGGCACTCGATGACGAATCCGCCCAGATACATTGCTCCGTTTGCACGATCATTCCGGCGTGTGTCCCGCAAGGCCTCCGCGTCACCGAACCGCCTATCCGCCACGGTCCGAAACTGTCCCGGTCGCAATCGAACCATAGCGAAGATGTTCT
>JAQTVL010000077.1 GCA_028706835.1 Phycisphaerae bacterium
ATCGATGGTCGGGCTGTCCGACGGCGGGAACGCGGTGGTGCTCACCCACAATCCGGACGACCCCTGCCGCCCGTCGGTTCGCCGCCTGCCCGAGGATACGAAAGTGATCCAGCCGGCTGACGCCAGTTTCGAGGGCGAGGACATCGACCTCGGCACGGACTCGTCGCTGAGCATCGTCATGGCTGAGGGCATCGACGCTGAGCCATTCCTCTTCACGCCCGACGAAGGCATCGCGCGAGAAGAAACCGCCAACCGCGTGCTTACCCTGGCCGAGGAGCAGGCCGCGATGTGACCGCCGCGTCTTAATGACTCGCTCATATCCTCTTCCTATAGTTAATCCGATGACGTGGACGATATAGCGGTATCGTTAAGCCGCAGGACCGAAGGCCCGCGCCAACCCCTGCATAGTACACCTTGAAGGAGTCAGTCATGCTGAAGCGTTCTCGTCTCCTGTTTGCGATGTTGCTGCTGATGGCTGTTCAACCTGTCATGGCCGACCCGCCGCCGATCCTCAGGCAGGTCCCCGCGGACTACCAGCTTGTCATCGTCGTCCGCAGCTTTGTGGACCTCAATGCCAAGGCCGGCGCGATTGCGAAAGCCCTGAACAAGCCCGACCGGCTGCCCGCGGACCTGGCGGTGCTGCTGGCGGAGCAGCGAGGCCTGAACTTCGACGAGGTCGACCGCGCCAAGGCGGTGCTGATCCTGATCCCCGCGCTGCCCACCGAAGAGCAGACCGAGATGAAGGGCGCGCTGCTCCTGCCGATGAAGGACTTCAAGAAGTTCACCACGGACAACAAGATGGAAGCCAAGGGCGGCCAGAATATCATCACCGCCGCCGGTACGCCGCTGGTTACGTCGCAGGTCGGCGACTATGCGCTGCTGGCCGACGACGTAAAGATTGGCGAGCAGATCGCCAAGCCGGCCAAGCCGCTGCTCGATGCACTGACCGCGGAGCAGAAGGAGTTGCTTGGGACGGCGGAGGTGTCGGTGCACGTGAACTTCGCGCCGGTGTTTGCGGTTCTGCGGGCGAAACTCGAGAAGGAACTGGCCACGCCGGGCGAGCAGAACGCAATGCGGGCGGTCATGGACCTTGTCGCGGCGGTCGGAAAGGACACCGACGCGGTCGATGTTGGCCTGGTGCTTGGTGCCGACGGCATCGAACTGCGGGGCCTGCTGACCGCGAAGGACGGCTCCCAGATGGCCAAGGCGTTCGCCGGGGCCGCCAAGGGTTCAGGCGGGCTCGTCACAGGCGTGCCGCTGACGAACTTTCTGGCAGTTGGCGGCGGCATAGCGACACTCAGCCCTGACAGCGACTTTGCCCAGGGTCTGTACGGCCTGAGCAAGAAGATGCTTGGTGCCATGACCGGTGACGCGGAGTCGGCTGGCCGCCTGATGGAATTGCGGCAGAAACTCGACAAGCTGATCACGAAGGCGAGCGTGGCGGTGACAACCGGCAAGGCTGACGGCAAGCCCGGCCTGCCGCTTGGCATGGTCGTTGTTGCACAGACCAGCGACGGAGCGTCGGCCAAGGCGGCTGCCCGGGCGTATCTGAAAGAACTCAGCAAGATGAAACTGCCGACCACGTCGCCGGATGCAGCAGGCTTCCAGTACACCGAGGACGCCGAGACGGTCGCCGGCGTGAAGGTCGACAAGATGGTCGGCAAGATCGAGGCACTCGTGCCCGGATTGGGCGACGCGACGGCCATCATGCCCAAGTTGTTTGGCGAGGACCAGATGGTGTTTCGGGTGGCCGCCAAGGGGCAGTCGCTGGTGATTGTGCTGGGCGGCGGCACGGCGGCTGTCGAGGATGCGTTGAAGGCTGTCGACGCCAAGACGGACGCGGAATCGCTGCCTGGCGTGGCCAAGGTCAAGGCACATCTCGTGCCGGACGCGAGTTTTGTCGTCTACATCGCTGTCGATCGCCTGGTGAACACCGTCTTTGGCGTTCT
Source organism: Phycisphaerae bacterium (assembly GCA_028706835.1). Lineage (GTDB taxonomy): Bacteria > Planctomycetota > Phycisphaerae > JAJVII01 > JAJVII01 > STB-87. The sequence continues at coordinate 1,950 of JAQTVL010000077.1, forward strand.
CGCGAGCGTCGCGGGCATCACGCTGCCGGAGTTCCCGAAGGCCGAGGAGCCGATTGCGATCTCAGGCGCGGTGAAGGACCGATCGGCGAGCGGGCGCCTGTTTGTCCCGATTTCGGTCATGCAGGCGACGGTGAAGTTCATCGACTCCACGAAGAAGGAAGAGCCCGGCGGGGCCTCGGGGGCCGCGCCGAAGCCGCCGACGTTCTGATTGGCACAAAGCACGGTGGACGAAAGAAGCCCAGGGATAGCCATCCCTGGGCTTCTCGTTTTGACCTGTGCTCGGAACTCAGATCACTTCTTGACCACCACCGAACTCGCCAAGCCGACCTTGCCGAAGTCATCCTTCGGGGCGACTTCGAGCTTGTTCTCGCCGGCCTTCAGTTTCCAGGTGAACGTGCTGCCCTGGGCCTGGTCGGCGGGTACTTCCTTGCCGTCCACCTTGATCTGGTAGGCCTTGAAGAACGGCATCGACTGGCCGAGTTCCACCGTGATGGTGTCGGCATCCGTTTGCACCAATCGGACCGACGCCTGGTCGAGCGTCCAGTAGAAGTCGCGCAGTCGGGTGTACCAGTTGTTGCCGCGCGGCGGAGTCTTGGCGTCGACCCAGAACGGGAAGTTCAGGTAGCCGGGGTTGTTGCCGAACGCCCTGGGCATCACCTTCGGGTTCGAGTTGAAATCATTTCGCGGCGTCATCTGCACGAACCCCGCCGCCAGGTAGCCATGCGACCAGCCCCAGTCGTAGTCGGCCGGCATCGGGTCTCCGTACTTCCACGGCCCGAGCTTGCTGCCAATCGGCTTCTGCCCGCCGACCTCGCGAACAACCGCCTTGCTCTCATCGTTGCTGCGCTTGGAGAACCAGTTCATGTCCTTGCCTGGGGGCACGAAGTAAGACGCGACGATGTTGTGCATCTCGATCAGGTTCAGCGGCGTATTGGTCGCCTTGTCGAAGTAGTACTGCGTCAGCGACGGGTCGAAATACACCCACTTGCCCAGGCTTGGCACCCAGATGTCGCACACCTCGTGCGATGCCTCGCGGAACCCCATTATCGCCATGTGCCGGCTGCCCACGTAGCCCATGGCGGTCGCCGCCGTCACCAGCGTCTCCGAGTAGGTCATGCAATGCCCGTAGACCGTTGGCTTGCCGTCCTTCACCTCGAAGACGGCGTCGATGTCCCACTGGTAGACGCCGCCCTTGTTTTCCTTGTGGGCCGTCCGGTCGTTGTGGAACGAGCCGACGTGATACATCAGCTTGACCAGCTTCTCGAAATCATCCTTCGCGCCGGCGACGGCCTCGTCAAGCTTGGCTGCCTTTCGGAACGCGACCAGTTTGGCTGCGTCCGGGCGCTCGTAGGAGAAGTCGATCGGCGAACGGGATATCTTCTGAATCTTCGCATCGACGACCGCCACCGGCTTGACGCCGCTCGCAGTCACCGTCGCGTTCAGTTCGAGCTTGCTGACGCTCGGCAACTTGTCCGCAGCCGTGCCGGTCAGCGTGATGCGGACCTGCACGTAGCGACCGGCCGGCTTGTCGAGCTTGCCCGTCAGGCCGGTCAGCTTCACCCAGTCGGACCACTTGGCGGTGTCGAACATATCGGCGCCGCTGCGGGCCTCGACAAGCGCCTTCGCCCCATCTGGCACATCGGCTGTAAGAGTCAGGTCGACCGAGCTGAGCGATCCAGCCGTGCCGATCACGGTGTCGCCGCTGACCAGGTCGATCGGGTCGGTCGTGATGATCCCGGGGCTCTTGCTCTTGATCGCCCGGGCATCGAGCGTCAGTTTGACGCCCTTGTCGTCCAGCAGCACCCTGCGGGCGTCGAACCCGCCATAGAGGTCCTTAGCGGTCAGCGTCACCGCCGCCTGTGCAACCACCGGGGCGAGCAGGACAGCCGCGAGAACGAGCAGCCGAACCGAAGCGTTGGTCACTGCAATCTCCTTTCCAGAGGGTACGACACATCAATGTTACCGGCCGACCCACGCGATTGCAAACGCACCCGGGGGGCCGATGCTCAGGCCGGGTGGCGGTGATGGCTCTTACTCGTCCACCCGTGTGCCCCTTCGGAGCACTGGCAAGCAAGCTGCCAGTGCCACCCATCAAAAAGGGCGTGTGACGAACCAGTGGGCCGGCCGCCGTCCTCGCACCCCGCTTACTTCACCTGCTCCAGCAGCGGGTCGAACACCTCGACCTGGTATTGGTCGCCGACGAGCTTGACCTTCGCGGCCAACGGCGACTTGGCTCGCATCGCTGACCACGTGGCCATCGTCGGGGCGGGCAGGACCGACTCGTAGATCGAGTCGAACCGCGGGGCAAGCCAGTTGGCCAACTCGGTTGCGATCGCGTCGAGGTTGTCCTTCGGCGCCTCGCGGCGGAGGTGGAATGCGATGGCGTTGGCGAGTTCGCGCTTCTCCAGCATGTAGGCCCCGAGGAACCGCTCGGCTGTCTTCGGTCGGATGTCCATCCCGAGCCGGTCCATGGTCGCGGCGAACTGCTTTGAGGCCACCTTCTTCGCGTCGAACTTCGCCAGCGGGGCAACCGTGGACTTCCGCGGCGATTCCGCCATCTTGAGCGTCGCGTTGGCGGGAATGTTCCCGCCGGTGCGCGACAGTTCGAACAGGTTCGTCCCGCGCCCGGCAATCGCGCTGCGGAGCACCAGCGACTTCTCGATCGTCGTCGCTTCGGGCGACAGGCCGGCGATCCGGTCCGTCACCGCTATCGTCTTCGGGTCGATCTTCACCAATGCGAGGTCGATGGCCATTTCGTACGCGATCGGCACTTCGCCGCGATTATGGACGGCGTAGAACACCTTGCTGCTGTCCGGCCCGCCGAACCGCTCGACGAGCAGGTCGGGATGAATGACGACGGCCCCGGCCAACGGCTCCCACCCGGCTGCGGTCATCGCCAGCATCGGATTGACGTATTTCTGCCGCAGGGCGTCCGGCCATTCGCCGCCCGGCAACACGGCGTAGGGCAGGAGGCCGTTCAGGTCGCGTTCCGCCTGCGCCATCTGCCGTGGTGAGAAGGTCGCCGGTTTGGCGGTGTCGTCGCCCAGGATGCCGCCGATGAACTTGCCGCCCACCAGCGACCGCAGGTGCGCCAGGTTCCCGATTTCCCGTTCAGGCAGGCTTGCCGCAACATGCACATCGATGAGCGGCTGGTCGAACATGACGCTCATCCGCCACGGTCGGCTGTCGGCCGACAGCACTCCTCCGTGGGCGTGCAAGAATTCAGCCAATGGCTGGGCGAACTCCCGCCACATGAAGGCATGAAACTGGACCGGCCTGCCGGTCCGTTGGCTGTAGGTGAGCGGATAGTCAACGACAGCCAGATGCGAGGGCCTGTAGTTTTCGAGGTATCGGCCGGCCGAGTCGTCCCACGGCCCCAGCCCGAAATCTCCGGACTTTGGGCCGTTGAACAGTGCTGCCGACAACGCTTTCCAAGCCAGACTGGGCTGCGCCAGTTCAGTGTCGGGATTCATCGGAATCGCGGCGGCATTGCTGCCAATCGGAAATATCTTGCGGTCGAGCCCGTCGGTGCTCGCGATCCCCCAGAGTCGCATCTGCCCATCGGGCCCGAACGTGTATCGTTCACGTTCGACCTCCGCTTGCGCTGCCGACCCGACCGGCTGGGCCGACCAGTAGAGGTTGATTGCCCGGCGAATCGTGGAGACGGGGAGGGACGGCTGAGTCGAGGCTGGCGGGAGGAACGGCACGAGTCGGCAGGTTGTCGATACGCCCGGATAGATCGACGTGAGCGTCGCGCTGGAAATGTCCCGGTACTGGTAGTTCTCCGGGAACATGCGGTAATACTTCGCCAGCGCCCCGCGATATTTCTGCCGGCCGTCGAAGCGGTACATCACGAACTTGAACGTCGCCGTGTTGTGGAACTTCCGCGGGATTGGCGACAGGCCCAGGTCCGTCTCGATCACGAACCCCCGGCCGTCTTTGTAGCTGACGCGGAAGATCTGCGGATGGTCGCTGGTCGCCCCGAGCGCCAGGCCGGCCAATTCGCTGTAGATCGGCGTGATCATGCCGCGGTTCATCTGCCGGCCGTCCCAGTCGCTGTCGGCGCAGGTCCACTCGGCGTAGGTGCCATTTGTCGTGATCGGCTCGCCGCTGTTGATCGACCGGCCGAACACCCAGCCCTCGGCGTGGACGGGCAGGGCGAACCCGATGGTCACGCCGCGCTCGCTGCCCGACGGGTTGGTGATCCGGCCTCGGACTTCGATGCAGTCGCCCTTCGGCTCGAAGACGGCCCACAGGTCCAGCCCTGCCGGCGAGGCGGAAAACACCATGCCGCCGTCGGTTCGGCGGACGCCGCCGAGAATCTCGACGTTGCCGCCGCCGGCGTCGCGCATGTAGAACCCGCCGGGCATCATGGTGCGGGCCAGGCCCGCGGGCAGTTCCTTCTTGTCCAGCGTGACGGCTGTGACCTTGCCGGTGATGTCGAACTTCAGCCCCAGGCCGTCCTTCGACTGAACGCCCGACTCCATCAAGCCCAGCGTGGCGACGCGACAGCCGCCGAGGCACGCCAGGAGTGTCAGCAGAACGGCTGCGGAGAGTATCTTGCGTCTCATCGCTTCGCTCCTTCGAGGGCGTCGAACGGGTCCATTATCGGTAAACGCTGCGAAGAGGCAAGCGAATGCCGGCGCTCTCGCCGATCCCCGCGTCCCGCGGTCAGCCCGGCGGCCAGGTGAAGGTTCGCCCGCCGAGCAGGTGCAGGTGGATGTGGTAGACGGCTTGGCCCGCCGCCATGTTGCAGTTGAACACAAGGCGATAGCCCTTGTCGGCGAAGCCTCGTTCGGCGGCGATGCGGGCTGCGGCCCGGACCATTTTGCCGACGATCGCGTCGTCGGCGGGGTCGAGGTCGTTGGTCGTCGCGACGTGCCGCCGGGGCACGATCAGGATATGGGTGGGGGCCTGCGGGCTGATGTCCTCGAACGCGAAAACATGTTCGTCCTCAAGCACCTTCCTGCTGGGGATCGTGCCTTCGATGATCTTGCAGAAGAGGCAGTCTTTTGACATGGGCGCTCCTTGGGTGCATCCGCCTGGGTGCGCGGATATTCTAGCAGAAACGACACGAAGAGAGCGCGAAACCGTTCAGTCCAGCACGAGGTGGCTTGCCTGCACGCCGATCGCCTGGATCGCCTTGCTGACGTCGTGTACGAATCGCAGCGGGCCGCAGATGTAGAACTCCTGGTCGAACCGCGTCACCTGCTCGGCGAGGAACGCCTGGTCGATCCGCCGGCGCGGGTAGTCCAGCCGGTCCTCGCGCGTCAGCGTGAAAAGGCATCGGCCGGGCAGGTAGGATTCCAGTTCGTGCTCGGCGATGATGTCCTCGTGGCGCTTGTTGGAGTAGACAAGCGAGTTCCCGTCGAGTTGGCCGTCGTGGTGAAGCTGACGCAGGATCGACAGGAAGGGCGTGATGCCGGCCCCGCCGGCAATGAACAGGCCGGGGCCCCTGTAGACGATGTCGCCGCTCGGCTCGGTGAACAGGACGAAGTCGCCGGGGCGGAGTTCGTGCAGCTTGTCTGTGATGCCGTGGCGCTCCGGGTATCGCTTGATGGTGAACTGGAGCACGTCGTCCTCGTTCAGCGAGGTCGGCGAGAACGGCCGCTGCTCGTCCTCCAGGCCGGGCCGGTCGAGCGACATCATGACGGCCTGGCCGGGCCGGAACGCGAAGCCGGCGGGCTTCTCGAAGAGGAACTGGCGAACGTCGTGCGTGACCGGCTGGGAGAGCAGGAGTCGGGATCGGTAGATCATGATGATCGCCTTTCAAGCCCCCTGGTAGTGAATTATTCGAGGGCAGGGTGTGGAAGTCGAGCGGTGGGATTACGGCAGAATCTGCACGTCCACGTTGCGGACGCCCCAGGCCTGGGCGGCGCGATGGGAGCGGAAATACACGTCCAGCCGCCGGCCGCGAATCGCCCCGCCGGTGTCGAGGACGCGAACGGGGATGTCGCCGGCATAGCCGGGCACGATCACTCGCGTGTTGAACGGCAGGACGGAGGTGTCGGCGGCGACGAATCGGCCGCCGTCGGCAGAGATCCGCGCGCCGCTGGCGGTGATGCCGCAGGCGTTCGGGCCGCAGCATCGTTCGCAGGCGCAGTAGGCGGTAACGCGCATCCGGACCGTGCGAACCGGCTGCAACGACGGGAGTTCACGCGGCACGGGCGCGTCCGCAGCGAGCCGGGCCGTTTTCGGCGCTGCCGCGGGTGATGGAATCGTGCCGGAGTGGGCGAACGCCCCGACAATAAGCATGACCAAACGCAGTACTTCCAGGCAGGCACCTCGCCTCGGGGGCGTTCCGCAGGATTCACTACGCGATCCGCCACGTGGGGGATCGGGGAAAAGGAGCCGGATTCAAGCGTGGCAATAGTAACATCGGCCTGGTGAGCCGGACCTGAAGCAGAGCGCGATAATTCCGCAGTGTGAATTCCCGCGAGGCATACGGGTCGCGGACAATAGATATCAGTCCGGCAGAACACGGGTGTGCCGTATTTTCTGGCACGATTTAACACTTTGTATTGCCGTGTGTTAGGCCATGCCTTTAGGCATGGTATAGCCTATGGCTAAAGCCATAGCCTATTACACGACAAGAGATGCTGCCAGAAAATACGGCCACACCCGGCCGAACGGTCAGCCGATAAAAAGCTCATCATTCGCCGGTGCGGGCGAGTATCATGTATCGCTCACGAAGGTGGCACTGGCGGCTTGTCCGCCGGTGTTTGGAAGTTCACTGGCGGACAAGCCGCCAGTGCCACCCATGGATCGAGGTCACTGGAACAGGACGGAACATGGCAGCGGAAAAGCAGAGCGATCGGATGGAGAAACTGGTCTCGCTGTGCAAGCGGCGCGGGTTCATCTTTCCCGCGAGCGAAATCTATGGCGGGCTGAACGGGTTCTGGGACTACGGGCCGATGGGCGTGCTGCTGAAGCGGAACATCAAGGACGCCTGGTGGAACGACATGGTGACCGACCCGCCGATCGGGCCGGACGGCGTGGAAATCAGCATGGTGGGTTTGGACAGCGCGATCATCCAGAACCCGCGGCTGTGGGAGGCGTCGGGGCACCTTAAAGGCTTTACCGACCCGATGATTGACTGCAAGGAGTGCAAGGCCAGGTTCCGGGCGGACAAGGTGTTTGGCTTCAAGCTCGTCCGTCCTAACCAGGAATTGGATGACGGCCTGAAAGGTCAAGAGGACAAGGTTGTTTTGGAGGGGACTGTTGAGGCAGACGGGCGTGCTAGCCTGCCAACCGTTCTCCCAGACGTAATTAAGCGATTAGCCAGGGCGAAGAACATCGGCGTGCTTAAGAAGCAGGTCACGGTTACCCAGTTTGAGCCTGTGGGGCAATCGGGTGCGACCTTTACGGTAACAGGGGAACGTGACTTTTGGTTTGCAGGTTATTCCGGAAGCGCGTTGGATGCAGAACACTTCAATGCCGCAGATGCACAGTGCCCAAGTTGTCAGGCGGTTGGCACGATGACGAACCCGCGCCAGTTCAACATGATGTTCAAGACGTTCGTCGGCGCGTCGGAGGATTCGTCGGCCGTCGCCTATCTGCGGCCGGAGACGGCTGGGGGAATCTTCGTGAACTACCTGAACGTGGTGAACACGTCGCGGGTGAAGGTTCCGTTCGGGATCGCCCAGGTGGGCAAGGCGTTCCGCAACGAGATCAACCCGCGGAATTTCACGTTCCGGTCCCGCGAGTTCGAGCAGATGGAGATCGAGTTTTTCTGCGCGCCGGAAGAGAGCATGAAGTGGTACGAGTTCTGGCGCACCCAGCGGATCAACTGGTACAAGAGCCTTGGCCTGGCCAGCGACCATCTTCGCCCGCGCGAGCAGGACAAGGACGAACTGGCCCACTACAGCAAGGCCTGCACCGACATCGAATACCTGTTCCCGTTCTCTGAGGAGACGCAGGAGTTGGAAGGCTGCGCCCACCGCGGGGAATTCGACCTGCGATCGCACCAGGAAGCCAGCGGCAAGGACATGAGCTTCTTCGATGACGAGGCATGGCTTCGCGATCAACCCAAGTTCGCCCACCTGCCGAAAGACGAGCAGGACAAGATCAAGAACGCCGAGCCGTACCGCTTTGTGCCGCACGTGATCGAACCAAGCGCTGGGGCCGACCGGTTCACGCTGGCAGTGCTGTGCGAGGCGTTCACCGAGGACTCGGCCCCGGACGAGAAGGGGATACCGCAGCCGAGGACAGTGATGAAGTTCCACCCGCGATTGGCGCCGATCAAGGTGGCGGTGTTCCCGCTGGTCCGCAAGGACGGCATGCCCGAGATAGCGACGGACCTGTATCGCAAGCTGAAGCGCCGCTGGTCGGCGGACTACGACGACAAGGGCGCGGTCGGCCGGCGATACCGCCGCCACGACGAGATCGGCACGCCGTTTTGCATCACGATCGACGGGCAGACGAAGGAAGACAATACGGTGACGATCCGCGACCGCGACAGCATGGAGCAGGTCCGCATCCCGCTGGCGGAGGTGGAAGCGTGGATCGCGGAGCGCCTGCGCAAGTCGGGGGTGTGAGGGCACGCTCGGCGCATGCGAGTCGCACGTGTTCGCGCAAACAAAAAGCCCAGGGACCGCGGTCCCTGGGCTTGTTCTCTAAACTGGCGTATCCGACTATACCACCTGGAACGGGGCGAACTGAACAAGATCGTCTACGGCCTCGCCGTTGCCATTCGGGTTGGTGGTTGCGTGGAACGGGCCGGTCCTATCGCCCCACCAATTGCGGCGGGCATCGAGGATGTTGGCGTCCGCGTCGGTGTTCTCCACCGCAAAGCCCGTGAGGGCCGCAAACCGGTTCTGCCGCAGCCGCACGTTCTCGGCCGACGACATGACCAGAACGCCCGTCGTGCCGCCCACAATCGTGTTGGAGTTCACGGTGATGTCGGTCAGGCCCTGATCGACGCCGTAGGTTGCGACATTCATGCCCAGCTTGAGGCCCCACGTGAAGCCGGAAATAACGTTGTCCCGGATCGTGATATTGCTGACTGTGTTGGAGCCGGCGGGCTGTCCGCTGCGAACCTGAATGCCGGACCACGCGTCGCCGACCGCCAGGCTGGTGGTGATCGTGTTGTCGCTGATCAGTGTGTTGGAGGTCTCCACCGCAACGGCCCGCTGAACGTTCCCCATGAAGGTGTTGTTCTGAATCTTCAGCGGGTTGCGACGGGAGACATTGGCGCCGTCGACCGCGCCGTTGACGTAGATGCCGTTATAGCCGTCCGTCGGCGTGCCGGTGAAGCGGTTGTTGTGTATCTGGACGCCCGAGAAGTTGCCGTAATCGGTCTCGATCCCGTTGACGTCATAGTTGCCGTCGGGGGTCGTGGCGGCCTGCGACACGATCTCGTTGTCGTACAGATTCAGGTTCATCGGCGCGTTCCCGGCGAGGCCCTTGAGGTAGATCACCGTGCCGACCTTGCCCACGTCGACGAGCCCGCTCTGGAGCTTGAAGCCCGAGATCGTGACGTCGGCCGCGTTGACGGTGAAGTTGCCGCCCATGCCGAAGTCGGCGAAGCCGGTGGTCCGCCCGGTCACGGTGGTGACGGTCCTGCCGGACCCAATAAGATTGAAGTCGTTCTTGCTGATCCAGAGGTCCTCGGTGTACGCCCCGTCCATCACGTAGACGGTCGAGCCGGTCACCAGGTCGTGGCCCTCCTGTATCCGGCCGGTAGCGCCGGGCTGGGGGCTGGTGT
>JAQTVL010000078.1 GCA_028706835.1 Phycisphaerae bacterium
GCTGACATCTGACTCCCGCTTCGAGCCGAGCCGGGTTCTCGGAGGCGTGAATCGGCAGGCCCCGGTTTCTGCGGCTGGACGGTACACCGGCCTTATGGAATAATGGACGAACTACGCCCCGCCGCGGTTCTGGCGGGCGATCGTTTGTTGCGTGAAGGAGCCCGCGTGCAGTACCGGCCTCTCGGCAATTCCGGTGTCAAAGTCTCGGTGATCAGTTTCGGCTCGATGCGGTATCCGGACGAAGAGACGGCGTGCCGGATTCTCAACCGGGGCCTGGACCTGGGCCTGAACTACGTCGACACGTCCAGCGGATACATCGACGGCAAGAGCGAGCAATGGTCCGGGGCCGCGATCCGGCGGCGGCGCGGCGAGGTCTACTTCTCCGACAAGAGCGCCTGGGCGTCGGCGCCCAAGGCGGACGGCGTGCGGGCCAATATCGAGCGGCAGCTCAAGGCCGCGGGGCTGGACTACTTCGACTTCTACCAGCTCTGGGGCTTGGACAAAGAGGAAACGCTCCGCGAGGCGCTGGTCAAGCGCGGCTTCGTGGCCGGCGTCCGCAAGGCCCAGCGCGACGGGCTGATCAAGCACGGCCTGGGCTTCACGTTTCACGGCACGCCGAAGCTGTTCCGGGCGGCTGTGGATAGCGGCGAGTTCTGCTGCGCGACCGTGTCCTACAACCTGATGAATCGCGCGGAGGAGCCGAACATCGCCTACGCCGCGTCCAAGGGCGTGGGCGTGATCGTGATGAACCCGCTGGCCGGCGGCTTGCTCGGGCTGGCGGGCGATCCGGCGCTGGACTTCCTGCGGCGTGAAGGCGGCAAGGCGGGGCCGTGGTGGGGCGCGCTGCGGTTCCTGCACGCCAACCCCGGGATCACCACGTCCATCGTCGGCTTCACCGCGGTTGCGGAAGTGAACCAGGCGGCCTCGACGTTGAAGGGCGTCCAGGGCCTCGGCGAGGACTACCGCGCCGACCTGGTCAGCCGGATGGACGGGGTGAAGTTCACCGAAGGCCATTTCTGCACCGGCTGCGGCTACTGCAAGGAGTGCCCCCACGGGTTCAAGCCGACGCGATTCATGCAGGTGATGCGGGACTTCGAGATCTACCGCGTCAAAGCGAAGGACCTGACGCACTGGATCCTGTCGAAGTATCCGCACCAGAATATCCGCGAGCTGATGGCCAAGTGCTGCGAATGCGCCCAGTGCCAGGAGAAGTGCCCGCAGCACCTGGAGATCGTCGAGTCGATCCGGAAGGGCAAGGCGGCACTGGGAGTCAAGTGACAGGTCCAACATCGGAGGAACCTCGGTGTCCAAGTCGCTGGTCTTATTTGGCTGCCTCTTCGGAATGACAACGTCCGCCTCTGCGCTCGAAGTGCCGTTCACGGTTAAGGAGGCCGCGGGCGTCGTGCGCGTCGAGAACCCGGTGAATTCCGGCGTGCCGCTGCCCAAGGGCGAAGTCAAAGACGCCAGCCAGCTCCGCGTGGTCGACGCGAAGAACAACTACGTGCTGGCCAGCATCGAGCCGCGGGCCCGCTGGCTCGGCGACGGCAGCATCAAGTGGGTCACGGTTCACTTCCTGGCCGACCTGGCCGCCAAGGGGCAGCAGGACTATCGGCTGATACTGACGAACGATCCGCCGCTCAAGACCGAACTGGTCATCGACGAGAAATCGCAGAAGAACGCGATCGTCGTCGCCACCGGCCCCGCGAAGTTCGTCGTGCCGACCGACAAGTTCGCCCCGTTCAGCCAGGTCTACGTGCAGACGGATCCGAAGAAGCCGATCGCCGAGGGCGACAGCCTGCTGGGCAAGCCGGGCAGCGTGACGCTGGTCGGGCGCAACGGCGAATCGAAGGTGGTGCCGCGCCCGGGGAGCGACGGCGAATTCCGTAGCGAGTTTGTCGCGGTTGACAAGGGCACGTTCACGCAGGCGGCCGTGGTGCAGTCCGCCCAGGTCGAGGAACGCGGGCCCGGCCGGGCGGTGATTGCCCTGAAGGGCACGTTCTCCACGCGGCAGGCCAAGTCGCTGGACTTTACCGCGCGGCTGTACTTCTACAGCGGCTCGTCGCTGGTGCAGATGACGTTCAGCGTCATCAACCGGCAAATGGACAGCTTCTCGCGATTCGTCGGCATCGAGCGGCTGGCGATCGAATTGCCGCTGAAGGTCGGCGATCGCGTGTCGTTCTTCAATAATGGCGGGGCGGATGTCGGCACGCCCGAGCAGGTCACGCTCGGCAAGGACGGCAAGCTGTTCGAGACGAAGGTCGGCCCCAAGCCGATCCGGCTGCTCCAGACGGCCCGCGACAAGATGACGATCACGACGGCGGACGGCCGGAAGACCGCCGGCGCGACGTCGGACGGCTTCGTGCAGGTGAGCGGCGCCAACGGCGTGTTCACCGGCGGGACGCGGTGGTTCTGGCAGGTCTACCCGATGGGCATCGCGGTCGGGCCTGACGGATCGGTGGCCATGGAGATCAAACCGGCCGACACCGACCGGGTCGATCTGTACACCGCCGGGTCGAAGACGCACTTCGTGTTCTTCCATTTCGCCCCGGCCTGCAAGGTGCCGGTCGCGTCGATGGCGGCGGGGACGACCCGGCCGCTGGTCGCTGCCTGCTCGCCGGACTGGTACTGCCAGGACACGCGGGTGATGGGCGACCTGTTTTCCGCCAACCCGAAGCTCTACGATCCGAAGTATCGCGACCTGATCGCCGCCTACCAGAAGCAGGTCGACGCCTGCATGAAGCGGATCGTCGACAATCGCCCCCGGCCGGGCTGGAAGGTCGACGAGTTCGGCTGGCTGAACTTCGGCGCCGGCCTGCACCATCGGGACTACGTTCGCGAGACGGCGGCGGAAAGTTGGTGGGACGCGAACTACTACGATTTCCCGCACGCCGCCGTTGTCAACTTCCTGCGCACCGGCGACCTGCTGAACCTCACGACGGCCGAGGAAGCCGGCCTGCACCTGGCCGACCTGGACATCTGCCACAGTTCGCCGGGCCGGCCCGAGGAAGTCGGCCAGCCGCGCAGCGGCCCGGTCGTCGGGCACTTCCGCAACTACACCAGCGGCCAGAACTACGAGGGCCACAACTCATTCACGTTCTACAAGAACGAGAGCCTCTACGAGCTTTACTACCTGACCGGCGAGCGGTGGTATCACGAGGTCGCGCTGATGAGTTCCGACTTCGCGATGGCCCGCTACGGCCAGGGGGCGTTGCGGAACCTGGCCCACGGCATCTGGGGCGTGCTCAGCGCCTACCAGGACACGCAGCAGCCGAAGTATCTCGACCGCGCCAAGTTCTTCGTTGACAAGTGGGGCAAGCCGTGGCAGGACAAGTACAACGGCAGCTTCCATGACCAGGGCTGGATGTATGGCCTGGCGTTCGAGGCCTACGACAAGTATTACCGGCTGACGAATGACAAGGACACGGCTGCCTATCTGGTCAAGGCGCTCGATGCGTTGATCGGGGAGTTCTGGAAGCCGGCCGGCGGCACGGGCGGCACGGGCGGGATCAACCTGTTCGGTTATGGCCTGGGCTACGAGTACACAGGCAACCAGGACTACCTGGACAAGGGGCTGATCATCCTGAAGAAGGTGGCTGCCACCGGCGAGGGCGGCGACCGCGTGAAGACGTTCGCCCAGAATTTCCGGGCGTCGCCATACTTCCTCAAGTACCTGACCGATGGCTACAAGCCGACGCCGTTCCTGACTCCGACCACGCACCCGGCAACGCAGGAGAATGGCGCGAAGCCGTAGACCAGTCCTCCGCCGTGGAGTCAATCTCGCCACACGCGGCTGTCGCCTTGGCGTTTCGCGTTGTGGACGTTACGGCACGGCTGCGCTCTCGCTCGAACTGTATTCCAGTTTCAGCACCGACACCCGCCGGTTCACGCTGTCCGACACGCATAGCGTGTCGCCGCCGACACTCACGAACGCAGGCCAGGCGAATCGTGCCTCCGGGCCGGCGTCGTCCGGGTTGCCGTACCGGCCAATCCGGCTGATCAGGTTGCCGTTGGCGTCGAGCACCTCCACGCAGAACCGGAAGCAGTTGGGCATGTACACCCGGCCAAAGCCGTCAGCCGACAGCCGGGAGGTCATGCACACGCAACTCGGGTCGCCCCACTGCCGCTCGGAACTCGGCACGATGCCCATGCCCGCATATCGCCACTGGGCGCCGGCTACCTTGACCGGGTTGACCAGGTAGCCGGACATGCAGTCCATTGAACTCGCCGGCGCGTTCTCGACCGATGCGACATCCGCCCGCTTGGCCCCGCCGTCGTACTCCAGGCTGCCGCGGCCGTAGAACGCCCCGCCGGCAGGGCCGAACTTGAAGGCCGCGCCCCAGTGATAGAGGTACTCGTTTCGCATCGAGTAATACCACGGCGCCGGCCGCTCGCCCCAGTTCCACTGCGCCCAGCACAGCCAGCTTGTCGGCGGAATCTTGTCCTCGAAGCCCGGCTGGTAAAGCCGGCCCTTCGGCTTGACGTTCGCGCCGAGGTAGATGTTGCCGGCGGCGTCGACGCCGATCCCGCAATCGCCGATGCCCAGGCCGTCAACGATCGCCGGCTTCTTCAGCTTGCCGTCCGGGCCGAACACGTCCACGCGGCTCTGCACGCCTTTCTCGCTGCTCGGCCGCATGACATAGATGTCGCCATTCGGCCCGACAACCATGCCGCGGGCGCCCAGGTTCACGCCCCCGATCCAGTGGGGCGGCATCTTCACCACGTTGCTGTCGCTGCCGGCGAAAGGGGCGGGCTTGCCGTCGGCATCGAAGTGCAGCAACTGGCTCGCGCCGAACTTGCCCGTGCCGTAGATGCTGCCGTCGGGTGCGAGCGCGATGTCGCTCACCCCGTCGATCAACAGCTTCTTCGCCCCGGTCGCGAAATCCAGCGAGAATATCTTGAAGTTCGAACTGAGCTGGTAGAGCAGCGCTCGCCCGTGGGCGGGGTCGGCCACCACCGCGCCGGGGTGGTAGAGCCCGTTACCAACCTTCAACTCGCCGGCGAGGGCCAGTTGGCCATCCTTGTCGTCCACGGCCTTGAGGCTGTAGCCGGTGGCAGTCCACAGCCGAGGCGGCTTGGCTTCGCCATCGAGCGTCATGACGCCCAGGTCAATGTCGAGCTTGGCCAATTGCTTCGGCGCGTCTTTGCCCCACGCGGCGAACTTGACGAGCTTCGGCGGGCGGCCGGCCGGGAGTTTCGCCTTCCGCTCCGCAACGCGGGCCTTCCACGCCCTGTATTCGTCCATGGATATGGGGCCGGTGTCCTTCGGGCGGTCGCCGGACGGCGCCTGCTTGCAGAAGACGTAGATCTCGCCGGTGGCCGGGTGGACGGCGATCTGCTCGGGGTCATCAACGGCTATCGAGCCGAGCAGCTTGCCCTCCGGCGAGACGACCGCGACGCGGTTGTTGCCGCGGTCGCAGACGTAAACCCGCCCGGCGGAATCGACCGCCAACCCAGCCGGGCCGTTCAGGTGCGTGTCGTCGCCGCCGGGCCGGTTGGCGAAACCGAACCAGCCGGCCTCCATGCCGGCGCCGTGGTCCTCGCCCCAGGCGAGGCGATAGACGGCGTGCTCGGAGTAGAACGTGGACGGCGTGTAGTAGAGCCACTTGCCGTCGGGGCTGGCGGCCAGGTGGTCGAAGCACGGATCGTCGCCCTCGCCCTTGCCCCACGTGATGCCGGTCGGCGGGCGAAGTTCCGGGCCGACGAACGACATGCCGGCCGGCGCCCCGCCCCGCGGGTCGAATGCGAGCAGGTGCCGCGGCAGGCCATGCTCGGACGGCGTCGCCCACGAACTCGCGGCGACGACCCAGCCCTTCGGATTCCACGCCATGTTCTGCCGCGGCATGGCGACGGTCAGCGGGCTGAGGTTGTGCCCGTGGCCGTTGAACACGATGGGGATCCGCCGGCCGTCGACTTCGAGCTGGCCTACCGACTTTGCGCGTTCGGGCGGCGTGCTGTCGGGATAAGGCATGATCGTGCGGAGATACTTGCCGTCGCGGTCGAATACCCGCAGATCGGTTCGTCCCTGGCCGACCGCCGAGCCGGCCAGTACGTAGAGTTCGCCCTTCGCGCCCGCGACGATGCTGATGATCGGCCCGAGCGTCTGGCCGTCCCAGCCGAGCTGCTTGTCCAGTTTCGCGCCGGAGTTGGCGCGAACGCGAACGGAGAACGGCCCCCCGGCTGGCGCCTTGCCGAGGTCGTCCTTGCCGTCCCAGGTGAGCTGCTGCGCGAGCGAGTCCTTGGCCAGGGGCGGCGGGGCGTTCTTGCCGAGCAGGCCGGCGGCCAGGTGCCGGACGATCCGGCCCTTTGCGTCGAGGATCGCGACCTCGACATCGGTGGCCGCCGTGACAGCGAAGGAGATGGTGACTGCGTCGGCTGCTTTGGCGACCTTGACCGGCCCAGCCAGTTTGGCCTCGCCGACGGGGCGGGCATCGAGCGGGGCCTCGTAGGTCTCCGCCCACGCGGACGCGAGAAGCGACAGGGCGACGGCGGCGACAAGGACGAGTTGGCGCATGACGTACTCCTTTGCAGACTCTTCAAATCCGCACGGCGGCGGCTCTGTCAACACTCCGTGGTGCGGGACTGTCTGGTTCGGCAACGGACAGTGACGGATCGGTCACGAACCCACATGCCGCAGCAGGCGGCCGGTGTGCCATTGTCTAGTTTGGCACACGACTGTCTTGTGATTGCCAGAGGTTCCACGTGGAACACTGCCGGCTGGTTACTCCAGCGCCTTCTCCAGCGGCGTGGCGGTCTTCGGGTCGATGCGCATGCCCCACGCCTCGCCGCGGTATGAGAGCGAGTAGACCATCTTGTCGCGGGTCGAGTAGCCCCAGCCCGCGGAGAAGCCCGCCCCGACCGGGCCGGCGTCCAGCAGGAACATCTTGTTCTTGGCGCAGTCGTAGGCCCGCGTATAGAGCTTGCCGGTCTTCGGATCGCCCGCGCGCAGGAGATCGCCGATGAGCACCCAGTCGGCGTGCTCGGCATACGCCATCTCGCGGGAGATGCCGACCTTGCCCAGGTCGATGTTGTCCGGCGTGACGACCTCCAGCGACTTGGTCTTGAAGTCGAACGCGAGGAACGTCCCGTTGCTCGCCCTGGAGTAGCCGCCGCCGACCCCGCCGATCAGCATCCGGTCGCGCTTCGAGTCGTAGATCGCGCCCGACGAATCGCAATAGGGCGTGAACAGTTTCGCGTCGCCGTTGGCGGTCGGCTTGAGGTCCTGCCAGCCGGTTTGGCGGTCGAACACCCACAGGTTTGGAGAATTCGTCGCGGTGGAGTTCGCCCACGCGATCGCCCCGTGCGGGCTGCTGGCGATCACGACGCTGCCCCAACTGTAGCGGAATGGCGGCTTGAACGGCTCGATCCGCAGCCAGTCCATCCGGTCCGGGTCGTAGAGGAACCCCCGGCCGGTGACCATCAGCTTGCACTTCGGGTCGTAGGCGTAGAGGTGATACGCGTGGCAGTCGATCCACTGCCGGCCCATGACTGACGAGCCCGGCCCGCAGAAACCGTTATAGCAGTACGGTTCCTCGGCGTCGTAGCCCTCGACCATGCGGTTGGAGATCGGCGAGTAGTGTACCGGCGGCCCGCCGGACCGCACGCAGTGCCCGCCGCCCCAGTACAGGAACTGCTCGCGGTCGGTATCCCAGGCGGCGGTGCTCCAGTCGCGCTGCCGGCAGCCGGTCATTGGGGTTCGCGGCGCGGGCGTCAGCAGCACCCACTTGTTCGCGGGCAGCGATGCGAAATCCTTCGGCTTCGGGTCGTCGGGCACCTCGCAGAATTCGCTGCGGAAGAACACCTCGCGATATCGCCGCTCGTTGGCTGGCTTGCCGAGCTTCTCGCGGGTGGCGGCGTCGAGTTTGCCGGCATCGATCTGAATGGCCCATGTCGTCGCCGGCTGGTTCTTGCCGCCGGGGGCCGTCATGACAATCCGGTCGCTGGAATCCGAGGCCATTGGCGCGACCTCGAACCACGACGCACTGTAGCCGTAGAACGCGCCGATCACCGGCGGGGCGATGACCTCGGCGTCCTTGGCCGGCCGCACCGGCCAACTGCCGACGGCGTCCCAGCGGTCAGCCTTGGCGTCGTAGAGCCAGAGCTGTCGCGGGTCAACCGGCGTGCTCGGGCCCGCGCCGTAATCGCGGCTCGATGTAGCGACATAGCCCTCGTAGATCGCCACGCGCCCAGCCTTCGGCAGGAAGCACATCGCGTGCCCCGCCCGCGGCGAGGGTGCGAGGTCCGGCTTCATCGCCCGCCACGCCTTCTTCTCCGGGTCCAGCGTCCAGGTGTCGTTGAGCTGGTAGTCCTCGTGGTCGCCGCCGAACAGGACGAACAGTTTGTTCGTGGCATCGTAGACCAGCGGCGCGTTCCGCCGCGACCGCGGCACGGGATACTGTTCGAAGGCGGCGTCCTCGATCTTCCGCTGCATCGCCCGGGCGGCCTTGAGCGCATCCAGCGGCGTCTTCGCCTTGAGCAGGTCGGCGACCTTGGCCAGGTCTTCCTTGAAGGCCGCCATGCCCGGCAGCTTGCCCAGTTCGGCGCACCGGGCCGACAGTGCCCCCAGTTCCGCGTCCGTGCCGACGCCCTTCGGGTCGCGATACCACGCCAGGCGAATCCGCCCGACCAGGTCGATCGTCCCCTCGGTCGCATCGACCAGTTCACGGTGCGTCTTCACGATGTCGCCGCCCGGCAGAGGCAGCGTCGACCACTGCCCGCTGGTCGCGTCGTAGATGGCTGTGCGCGTCCAGCCGACGTTGTCAGGCCGCTTGTCGGCCCCGACAACGACGACGCGCCCGGCGTTGTCGCCAGCCAGCGCGTGCCAGCTCAGCCCCTCCAGTTCCGCCGCCGGCGAGGATACCTTCCAGGCGCCTGCATCGACGTTGAACGTGTAGAGCACGGGGCCGTTGGACAGGCAGTAGACCGACCGGGTCTTCGCGTCGTAGACAGCCTGGTAGTACGGGTGGATGCTGTTCTTTGCGTCCGGCCGGCTGGTGGACACGTCGGCCCACTCATTCTTCCTGGGGTCGAAGCCCCCGACGGTGTCGCCGACCAGGAGCATCTTCTTCAGGTCGCTCGCCCAGAGCAGCACGGAGCCCTGCCGCTGTTTCTGGCCCTCGGCGACCTTGGACCACTGGTTCGGTTCGGCGGCAGTCGCCGCGGTGGCAAGAGCGATATTCGTCAGGCAGAACACCAAGGCGGATCGTGTCACGGTGCATCCTCCGAAGTAGGGAATAGACGGCGTTTGTACAAGAGTAACCCGCGATCGCAAGTCCCGTTCCGCTCGCCGCAGGCTCGTTCGTGCAGAAAACGCGATCTTGCTCCGGCGGGTGTAGTGCGGTCTAATGGCCAATCCGCGCCGATGCGGATTTGTTACGGTAGGAAGCGAGTTGCCGATGAGTGCCCAGTCCAGCCACGCCGGCCAGCGCCCCGTCGTTGGGCGCGACCTCACCACGGGCAGCATTCCGCGGCACCTGATTGCGTTCTCGCTGCCGATGCTGGCTGGGACGGCGCTTCAGACCGCCTACAGCTTCATCAACGCGATCTGGGTCGGGCGGTTCCTCGGCAAGCAGTCGCTGGCGGCCATCGCCGTCAGTTTCCCGGTCGTCTTCGTGCTCATCGCGATTGGCGCCGGGATGACGCTGGCCACGAACATCCAGGTGTCACAGCATTACGGCGCCCGCGACATGGCGTCGGTCCGGCGGGTTGTGAACAACTCGACGATCCTCATTGCGATCTTCAGCCTCGTGCTGGTCGTGGTCGGGGAGTTCTTCACGCCGGCCATCCTGCGGGCGATGGACACCCCGCCGACGGTTTACCCGCTGGCCTGCGATTACATGCGAATCTTCCTGCTCTCGCTGCCGCTGGGCTTCGGGCTGTTCCTGACGCGATCCATGCTCCAGGGCATCGGCGACTCGACCACGCCGCTCTACTTCCAGTCGGCCGCCGTCGTGCTCACCGCGCTGCTCGACCCGGTGCTGATGTTCGGCTGGCTGGGCGCGCCGAAACTCGGACTGAACGGAACCGCGTGGGCGACGCTGATCGCCCAGGCGTTCGGGCTGACGGCGCTGGTCGCGACGCTCCGGGCCCGGCGCAGCCCGGTCGCGCCTCGGCTGGGGTTTCGCGATTTCGACGCGGCCACGCAGTGGACGACGATCCGCATCGGCCTTCCGTCCGCCGTCCAGCAGTCGCTCGTGTCGGTGGGCATGGTCTTCGTCATTGGCATGGTCAACGGGTTCGGCGAAGACGCCTCGGCGGCCTTCGGCGCGGCGTCGCGCGTCGACCAACTGGCGTTCATGCCTGCGATGACGATCGGAATGGCGGTGGCGACGCTCGCGGGCCAGAACATCGGGGCGGGGCACTATCACCGCATCCGCGAGATACTGCTGTGGGGCTGCGTGCTCGGCGGGTCGCTGACGCTGGCCGGCTCGGTGCTGGCTATCACCATCCCACGCTTTCTGCTGCGGATATTCACCACGGACCCGGTGGTGATCGAGATGGGCGCGACCTATCTGCGAATTGTCGGGATGGGCTACGTCTTCTTCTCGATCATGTTCGTCAGCAACGGCATCATCAACGGCGCCGGCCACACGCTGGTCACCACCGCCGTCACGCTGATCACGCTGTGGGTCGTTCGCGTGCCGGTCGCCTACGCGCTGTCGCGGCACCTTCACCGGGTCGACGGCGTGTGGTGGGCGATGGCCGTCAGTTTCATCGTCGCGATGGCGACCAGCCTGACCTACTACTCGACCGGCCGATGGCGCCGCCCCGTGCTCCGCCGTCGCATCCCGCCGACGCCCGCGGCGATGTTCGGCGAGGAGTCGGGCGAGGCGTGAGGCAAATGGAGCCGCAGATGCACACAGATGAAAACAGCGGAATTCAGAGTCCAGTTGAACTCCGCTTCGCCGCCCGGTATTATCGCCTCACTTTTGGAGGTCTCGCATGAGTACGCCTAAACCGGTTCTCACTGTCGTTGGCGGCGGGATGATCACGCAGATTCAACTGCTGCCGACCATCTACCACTTGCAGCACCTCGGGCTGATCGGCCCGATCAACGTCTGCGCGCTCAACGCCCCGCCGATCAAGGCGCTCCAGGACGATGCGGCGCTGACGCGCGGCTTCCCCGGCCAGGCGTTCATCCCGTTCCCGGACCCGGCCAAGGTCAAGCCGGACGCGAAGTTCCCGGACCTCTACAAGGAGGTCATCGCGGCCATGCCGCCGCGGAACATCGTCGTTGTGGCCGTGCCGGACCAGTTGCACTACCCGACGATCAAGTTCGCGCTCGAGCACGACCAGCACGTGCTGTCCGTCAAGCCGCTGGTGCTCAAGTACGCACAGGCCATCGAACTCGAGAAGATCGCCCACGCCCGAGGCCTGGTCGTCGGTGTCGAGTACCACAAGCGGGCCGACTACCGTTCGCTGATGGCCCGCAAGGAATACCGCGCCGGACGGCTGGGCAATTTCCGCGCCGGCCAGGCCCACCTCGTCGAGTGCTGGTATTACCGGCACAGCAACTTCGCCAACTGGTGCACCTGCGAGAACAGCGACATGTTCACCTACATCGGGTGCCACTATGTCGATCTGGTCCACTTCATCACCGGCCTGCTGCCGACCG
>JAQTVL010000079.1 GCA_028706835.1 Phycisphaerae bacterium
TGAACCGCCCGCCGACGCCGTCCGGCACGGGCAGCGTGACGTAGCCTTCGTCGTCGGCGATGGTCCGCATCGTGCCGCTCTTGGAGTCGGTGATCGCGACGACGCGGTCGGAGAAGTTGCCGCCGTAGCGCCGCTTCAGGATCGAACGGATAATCAGGAACTGCGACGCGGTCTCAGCCGTCTCGCCCGACTTGCTGATCACGTTGAAGATCGTCCGGTCCAGCTCGCCGCCGATCAGATCGAGCAGGTTGCTCAGCGTGGCCGGGTCGATGTTGTCCATGACGAACAGCCGGGGGCCGCCGCGCTTGTCCGCGGGCATCAGGTTGTGGAACGGCGGGCGAAGCGCCCGCTGGAGCGCGATGTTCCCCAGCGCCGACCCGCCGATGCCGAGCACCACGAGGTTCGCACACCCGGGCGCCAGCCGATTCCGCACGCCAAGCACCTGCTGGATCGCCTGTTCATTGAACGGCAGCCGGCGATACAGCCGCTTCGACTGCTCGGCCTTGATCGTCTTGACCGCGTGCTCAGCCTGGGCGGCCGCCTGCTCGATCTGCGCCAGCGGATACCCCGCCGGCCCGACCTGGTCCTGGAGCACGTTTTTGTAGCGGACTTTGATCATGGTCGCTTCTCCGGTTGATTCGCCGCGACACCAGGGACAATGACGAATGGATGCCAAATGTCAAATGACGAACAAGGAAGAAAGCACAGAGGCGCAGTTTGTGAACACCGTAGCACGAATAGCGAGCGTGATGCGTTTCTTGTGTTGGCCCGAAGGGCCGAAAGCGCATAGCCGGGGGCGTGAGCCCCCGGGCATCGGTCCCACACAGGATTGAGCCCCGAAGGGGCGAAAGCAACACCGCTGTCGCCCCTGCGGGGCTACCAGAGTTGAGCCTGGCTACCGGGGGCTTACGCCCCCGGCTATGCGCTCTGGCCCCTTCGGGGCCGAAGAATCTACCGGTATCCATGCTACGGTCTCAATCTATTCGTCATTCCGCATTCGTCATTCTCTCGTCATTCGCAATTCGTCATTCCGGTCCGTCGGCTCAACCCAACATCCTCTCGATCGGCGCCATCTCCATAATCACCGCCTTCAGCCCCGCGGTGCGGAAGTCGATGGTCGCCTTGGTGTACGGGCCGCTCGGCGTCACCTTCACCACTTTGCCCACGCCGAACTTCGCGTGGCGGACCAGCGTGCCGATCGGCCAGCCGGTCCGCTCCTGCGTGGATTCCTGCTCGGCCTGCCGCAGGGCCTCGGCGTCCTCGCGGGCGAACTGCCGGCTGGGGGCGTCGAACTGGCTGCCGCCGGAGTCAACGCCGTCGTCTGATTCTCTCCGCTTTCGCCAGCCGCCGCCATAGGAACCGCCGCCGGCGGACGCGCCCCGGCCCGCGCCGGGCATCGGCCAGCGGTTCGGGCGGCTCCAGCCGGGCTGGAACGTGCCGCCGGCGGACGCGCCGCCGGTGAGGTCCTCGCGCTCGACGACCTCGTCGGGCAACTCCGCCAGGAACGGCGACGGCAACTGCTGCATCGTCTTGCCGTGCAGCATCCGCTGGACCACGTGCGTCAGCGTCAGTTGCCGCATCGCACGGGTGATGCCCACGAACAGCAGCCGCCGCTCTTCCTCTTCGTCCACCACGCGATTGTCGCGCTCGTGCGGGATGATGCCCCGCTTGCAGCCGACGATGAACACGGCCGGGAATTCCAGCCCCTTGGCCGCGTGCAGCGT
Organism: Phycisphaerae bacterium; assembly: GCA_028706835.1. Classification (GTDB taxonomy): domain Bacteria; phylum Planctomycetota; class Phycisphaerae; order JAJVII01; family JAJVII01; genus STB-87. The sequence continues at coordinate 1,725 of JAQTVL010000079.1, forward strand.
CATCATCGTCACCGCGCCAAGCTGTTCGTCGACCGAATCGACGTCGCTGACCAAGGCGACCTCCTGGAGCCAGTCGCCCAGCGTCCCCTGAAAATCGGTGTCCTCGTCGAACTGCTCGGCGGCTGTGAGCAGCTCGCCCAGGTTCGCCGACGCGGACTCGTCTTCCTTGTACAGCTCCTGGAGGCCGCTCAGCCGGAGGACGATCTCCATCGCCCGCCGGACGCCGCCGGCCTCTTTCGCCTCGGCGGTCATCCGGTCGAACAGCTCGACGAACTTCTTCACGGCGGCCGCGCTGCGCCCCAGCGCGGGCAGCGTCAAGGTCGCCGGTTCCGCGCCGCAGGCGATTCGCACCGCGGCCCACAGTTCCAGGTTTTCCGCGGTCGCGAACTCGACCAGGCGATCCACGGTGGTCTGGCCGATGCCCCGTGGCGGCGTGTTGATTACCCGCTCGAGTGCGACGCGGTCCGCCGGGTTGACCATGAGCTTGAGGTAGCTGGTGGCGTCCTTGATCTCCTTGCGGTTGTAGAACGAGAGGCCCCGGGCAATCTGGTAGGGAATCCTCCGCCGCCGGAACGCCTCTTCGAGCACGCGGGTCAGGGCGTTCAGCCGCATGAACACCGCCATCTGGTTGTAGCCGATGCCGGCGGCGAACGCCTTCTCGACGCGGTCGGCGACAAGCTGGGCCTCGGCCTCCGGGCTCTCGCAGCAGATCGCGGCGATCTTGTCGCCCTCGGCGTTCTCGGTCCACAGCCCCTTGTGCTTGCGGCGGACGTTGTTCTGGATCAGCTTGTCAGCCGCCGCCAGGATGCGCTTGGTCGAGCGGTAGTTCTGCTCCAGGCGAACGACCTTGGCGCCCGGGAAGTCGCGCTCGAATTGCAGGATGTTGTCCAGGTTGGCCCCGCGCCACCCGTAGATCGACTGGTCCGGATCGCCGGTCGCGCAGATGTTGTTCACCGGCTTGGCCAGGTCGCGGGCGATCTGGTACTGCGCGGCGTTGGTGTCCTGGTACTCGTCGATGAGGATGTAGCGGTAGCGATCGTTCATCTCGCGGCGGAAGGCGTCGTTGTCGCGCAACATGCGGGCCAGGCGGAACAGCAGGTCGTCGAAATCCAGCGCCTTGGCCTCTTCGAGCACCTTTTCGTAGGCCACGAAGATCTGGGCCGTGCGGTGGTCGATGAAGTTGGTCGCCTTGGCGGAGAACTCGGCCGCCGAGCGAAGCTGGTTCTTCTCCCGGCTGATCGTCTGCTCGATGTCGCCGGGCTGGAAGTTGTCCGGCGACAGCCCCGCCCGCTCGATGGCCAGCTTGATGGCTCGCAGCCGGTCGGACTGATCGTAGATCGAGAAGTCCTGCGGCAGGCTGAACCGCTCGTGATGGATTCGCATGATCCGCGCGGCGAAGCTGTGGAACGTCGCCACGGTCGGGCGGGCGCCCCAGCCGTCGTCGCCCTGCTCGACCAGCAGGGTGTCGATGCGGTGCTTCATCTCGTTGGCGGCCTTGTTGGTGAACGTGACCGCCAGGATCGCCCCGCCGGACACGCCGTTGGCCATCAGCCAGGCCACCCGCCGGGTGATCACGCGGGTCTTGCCCGAGCCGGCGCCGGCCAGCACCAGCAGGGGGCCGTCGATATGCCTCACCGCCGCCCGCTGGGCGTCGGTGAGGTTTTCCAGTATCTGCTGCCGTGCATCACTCATCAGTCGTACCGCCTTCTCGCGCAAACTATCTTTATAGCAGAAATCGGGGCGCGGAAGAAGCCGCGCCGCAAACGATATTCGACTCGTTGCCTATGGCTGTTGGTTTCCGTATAATTCCCCGGACCAATTACCCCGGGCAGGAGCGAACATGGCCGCCGAGACGACAGGCAATAACGACAACGGCAAATCGGTTCACGATCGCGTGAAGGACGTTATCGAGAAGATCAGGCCGGTGATCCAGATGGACGGCGGCGACATCCAGCTCGTCGCGGTGGACGACAAGGGCCTGGTCACTGTGAAGCTGCACGGCGCGTGCGTCGGCTGCCCGGGCGCCCGCATGACGCTGAAGATGGGCGTCGAGCGCACCCTCCGCGAGAAGGTGCCGGAAGTGACGGAAGTCGTGGCGGTCTGAACGATGCGCGTGAACAGGCCCAGGGAATACATTCCCTGGGCTTTGGATGCGGCGCGTCGCCCCTCCCTGGTTCCCCTTTCGCTCCGCTTTCCCCTTCGTTATGCTTTCACGCATGGACGAGCAAGGGGTCGCATTTCAGTCGGGCAGACTCAAGAAACTCACCTGGCTTTGCACCGGGGCCGCTGCCGCTATGCTTGTGCTGGCGGGCTTCAAGCGGTCGCTGGGCGAGGTCCGCGCGCAGATACTGCTCACGCTGGTCGGGCTGATCGTGGGGCTGCTGCTCGCCGGGGTGCAACTGAACACCCGCCGACGCTACAAGGGCACCCAGTTCTCCAAGCTGCTGACCGCCGGCGTGGCGGCGATTGTCCTGTCGCAGGCGTGCTACTTCGTGCTGGTCTGGACGCAGTGGAAGACCTGGACGATCGTGTGGCGGCTGTGGTGGATCACGATGGTGCCGTCGGTGTTCCTGACGCACCTGCTGCTGCTCCGCGCCAGTCGCGGCGGATGGAGCCAGAACCTCGAACGGCTCGCGGGCGTGCTGGCGGGGCTGGCCGCGGCGATCATTCTCGCGCTCGGCTTCCGGCGGGACTTTCTCGCCCCGGTCGCACCGGCCTACCTGTGGACCGGGATAGGCGTCGCCGGCGCGGGCGTGGCCGTCACCCTCTGGGTCATCGCCCGCTGGCTGCTGGACCACAGCCGGGCGGACGCCTTGTCCCGCCGGGCGATGTTCGGGCTGGCGATCTCCATCAGCCTGATTACCGGCCTGGCCGGCTATTACGTCGGCCGGGCGACGGCGCATCGCGGCGTTCGCGCCGAGCCGTTGGCGGCGGCGGATGACATCCGGCGGGGACTGACGGACCAGTTCGGGGCCGACAGCTACACGGTGCAGGAGGGCGTATCGACGTACCTCGGCGACACGCGAATCACCAACCGCCAGCCGTTCATCTCCTACGAGCAGATCGACGCGCTCGCGCCAAAACTCAAACCCGGCGACGTGATTCTCGAACGGCGGAACTGGTATCTGTCCAATGCGTTTCTGCCGGGCTTCTGGCCGCACGTGGCCCTCTACGTCGGCACGGCCGCGGACATCGAGAAGCTGGGCCTGGTCGACCACCCGGCCATCAAGAAGCACCGCGCCCTGCACACCAGCCCGGCTGAGGACAGCCAGCCGCGGGCGATCATCGAGGCCGTCAGCGAAGGAGTGATTCTCAACTCGCTGCACCACTCGCTGCACGCCGATTACGTCGCGGTGCTCCGGCCTCGCGTCACCGACGCGGTGAAGGCCGAGGCCATCGCTTACGCGTTTTCGCGCCTGGGCACGCCGTACGACTTCAACTTCGACTTCGACGACGCGACCAAGCTGGTCTGCTCGGAGGTGATCTACCAAGCCTACAAGGGCTCGCTGAACTTCAAGATGACCCGCATCATGGGCCGCAACACGATCCCGCCGATCGAACTCGCCCGCACCTTCGCAGCCGAGCGAGGCCGGGCCGATCGCCAGTTCGACTTCATCCTGTTCCTCGACGCCGACGCGACGAAGAACATCGCCCGTGAGGCCGACGAGGCGACCTTCTGCGAATCGTGCAACCGGCCGAAGGAATTAGTGGAGCGATAGGGGTCCGTTACTGCAACTGCCACCGTCGCCGCAGCAGCCATTCCACGCTCAGCAGCGTGATGAAGACCAGCATCGCCGCGCCCTGGAGCACGCTGCTGTCGTAGTTCGGCCAGACGCGCTCCGGCTCGGGGTTGAGGCGGGCCTGCTGGTAGCGGGCGGTGAGCTGGTCGACCATGCGCGGCCATTGCGACACCGGCACATACTGCGTCTCGATCAGCCCGTGCCGCACGGACGAGAGCATCTGGAGCACGTCGGGCTTGGCTGACCGCACCGCGGCCTCCGCGCCGGGTTGGCCGACCTCGAGTTTGCGATCGTTCGCGCCGAGCTGCACGCCAGTCTTCGTGGCGGTCATCGCCAGTTGCACGGCGCCCGGCAACTGGGCCGGCAGATTCGACTGGTAAAGGCCTGGCTGGTCTCGCACGGGCGTCAACTCGAACTCGCCGCCCTTGCCCGCCGGCGTGGTCACTTTCACCGTGACGCGGGCGCCGTCCGCGGGCAGGCCGTCCTTGTCCCACACGCGGGCGGAGACCGGCAGCGGCTCGTCCGGGGTGTAGAAACTCCGCGGCAGGTTCATCACGGCGGCCGACGGCTGCTTCTTGTCGATCAGTTCACTCGACGCCAGCCAGCGGACAAGCTGGCCCCAGAACCGCTGGTGGATGTCGCCGTAGGCGGCGACCTTCTCGAACCGCCGCCAGACGCCGGTGGTGTCCGCGGTGAACACCGCCGTCCGCCCGCCGCCGTAGGACTGCACGGTAAGCACCGGCAGCGGCGACTTGCCGTCGGGCGTCTGACGCGTCGGGTGGACGGCGAGCACGTCGGCGTCGGGCTTGGCCGCCACGACCTTCACGCAGCCGCTCAGTTCCGGCAGGTTCGTCGCGGGGGCAGCCGGCGGCGGGCTGATCACATCGGCGATTCCGCTGAAGATCGGATGCGTCCGGCCTTTCTGCGTGAGCGCCAGGCGGAACGGCGTGGTCTCCTGGCCGATGGTCCGCTGGCCCAGCTCGACGGGCAGCATCTGCTCGAGCATCGACCCGCCGTAGCCGCCGGGCCCGAGGCTATGGGAGCCGCCGAACATCAGCAGCCCCTTGCCCGTCCGCACCCCCTCCTGCATCAGCTTCATCTGGTCGGCGGACAGGTAGGTCCGGTCGAGGTCGCCGATGACGATCACGTCGAACATCTTGAACTGGTCGGCGGTGGCGGGCATGCCGGCGATCTGCTTGCCCCCAGCCGACCCGAACACGCGGAACTCGGCCGCCGCAACTGCCCCCGCGCCGGGGGCCCGCACCTGCACGAGGGTCATCAGTTCGAGTTGCGGGTCCTCGCCGAGCGTGCGGGTCAGCTCGCGGCATTCGGGGCGAATGCGGCCCTCGACGTAGAGCACCTTGATCCGCGGCTCGCCGACGCGCATCGACAGCGTGTGGCGGTTGTTCGACGCGACGGTCTCGCCGGGCAGCGGGCCGAGCTTGCCGGCGGCGTCGAGCCGGCCGACATCCAGTTCCAGGTCCATCACCCCGACCTGGCGGGGCGTGAACTCGATCTTGGCTGGGACGACGCCGTCGGTCAGCTTGATGTCCGCGCGGGCCAGTTCCTCGCCGCCGGCCGCCCGCAGAACAGCCGTGGCCGGTTGCCCGGCGAAGCCCGCGCCGCGGATGTCCACGTTCACGGCCGTCACGTTTTTGCAGATGGCCTGCTCCGGCGCGGTGACCTGGGAAATCTCGACATCGCGGCCGGCGGCGCCCTCCGCGACCGGGCCGCCGACGCCGACGGTAAGCAGCGGCTTGGGCAGGTCGGCCGCCGCGACCAGGGCCGGGGTGACGCCGTTGTGGATGCCGTCGCTGAACAGCACCGCGCCCTTGCAGCGCGGGTCGGCCAGGGCCGAGGCGATCCGCATCATCGCGGCGTCGTAGAACGTGCCTTCCCCGGTCGGCTTGAGGTCGGCCAGGTCGGCGGCGGCGTCCTTGGCCTCGGCCGACTTGTCGAACACGAAGTACTTCACGTCGAAAAAGGTTTCCAGCCGGGTCTGCTCGGCCAGGATCGCATCGACCACGGCCGCGTATCGCGTCCGGCCTGCGCCGCCGTCCGCTTCGCTCATCGACTGGCTGCGATCGACCAGCAGGATCAGCGTTGGCCGATCGGAATCCGCGGGCCGATTGGCCACCGCCGGCTTGAACAGCAGCAGCACCAGCACCACGATGGCTGCGCAGCGGAGCGCGAGCAGCAGCAGGATGCGGGCTGGGCCGAGGTAGTGGTAGACGGTGTGATAGAAGATGATGGCCGTGGCGATCGCCAGCAGCGTGAGCAGGGCGAGCTTGGTCCACGCGTTGTCGAACACGTCGCCGGTCAGCAGGGCGACCAGCCAGACGGCCGTGATCGCCGCGATCACGCCGGCCGACCAGCAGGTCCACTCGGCCCATCGCCTCTCGCGGACCATCGCCACGAAGTGCCAGAGCAGCACGGCCGCGAGCACGCCGGCGGCCGCAGCGGCGACCTTCGCGCCGAGGACGTCGCGGGGGACGAGGGCGGAGAGCAGGAGCGACAGAGAAAGCTGCACGGGCTACTCCAGGGGGGCAATGACGAATGTCGAATGACGAATGCAGAATGACGAATGATGTCCGTTGCCTTCCGCTTGCGTTTTAGCGGTGCCTGCTTCGCCTGCCGCGATTGCGAAAACGCAAGCGGAAGAGGAACGCAGTTCGTCATTCGTCATTGGACATTCATTCGTCATTCGGAATTCGTCATTCGTCATTGGATCTTCGGATATCCGCCCGACACCCAGCGGCGCCAGGCGGTCTCCAGGGCGTCGTAGTCCAGGCCGTAGGCGTCTTTCAGTGATGCTTCGGTCGCAGTGCCGGACTTGATCTTGTCCACCATGGTCAGGAACTTGGACGGGTCCTTCCGCAACAGATAGTCCACCAGCGTCGTCGCCTGCGGATACTGCGGCGGGGTCGGCGGGGCGAACCCAGCCGTCAGCAGCGCCTTGATGTCGATCCCCTTGAGCGCCGCCGCGACCATCTTGCGGCCGCGCTCCAGCGAGCCGGCCCGCGGCACCATGGTGCCGGACATCACCTCGGCCAGCCCCTCGTTCAGCCAGCCTTCCAGCGGCATGTTCGAGCGGTAGCGGTTGACGAAGGTGTGGACGCACTCGTGGGTGAGGATCAACTCGAGCAACAGCTTGTTGGAGTAGGCATAGCAGTTCATCATCTGGAAGCCGTTGAAGGCGTTGCTGACGTAGGCCATCACCGCCGAGCGGACCTCCAGGCGGTGGGCCTCCTTCGCGAACCGGACGAAGGAGTCGCGCGTGTTCCAGGCGAACACGGGGAGCTTGCCGAGGTAGATGTTCTCGCTGGTCGGGATGTCGAACTGCCCGCACAGCCGCGCGTAGATCGACTCGAACATCTCGCTCACCGCGCGGTCCTCGGCCTCCGGCCACTCGGTGAAGATGATGAAATGGTTCGTCTCGACGGACCGCAGCTTGGTGCCCATCTTCTCGTTGACCTGGTCGCCAAACGTGCGAATCTTCTCGACCGCCTGGGCCTGCACCTTCGGCGAAAACGCCTGGTACTTGACCAGGTCCTTCGGCCGCTCGTTCCGCTGGCTTTCGGTGCCCGCGATGCCGGTCTTTTCGAGTTCCTCGACCTCCTTCTGGTCGGCCAGCGCCACCGCCAGGTCCGGCTTGGTGATCAGTTTGCCGGTGTAGGCCCGCTTGATCTTGTCGGCGTAGCTGGGGTCCAGCCGGCGGGTCTTTGCGAAATGCTGCTCGGCCTCGTCCCGCAGGCCGTTGGTCACGCAGTAGACGCCCAGCCGGAAATTGACCTCGGCTGAGTTCGGGTTCGTCAGCCGCTTTTGCAGGTGGTAGCAGCCGGTGGGCATGAGCTGGTCCCACTTGGCCGACAGGACCTTGTTGTGCGAATCGCGGACGCGGACGCTCGTGCCGTCGAAGCCGTCGAGGTCGCCGATGAGCTTCTCGCCGCCCTTGAGGACGAGGTAGATGTGGACCTCTTCGAGCTTGGCGGGCCCGCCGGTCTTGCGAACAGGCTGGGTCGTGGGCTCAGCCAGGGCGGCCAGGGGCGCGAGGGAAAGCAGCGCCGCAACGGCGAGGAGGAGCGTCCCGCGGAAACGCTTCGCCGTTGAACTCACTAGTAGAGCGTCACAGTCCGTTTGATGGGTGCCATGGCTGGAACGCCGTCCGGCTGTTTTGGACGGCGGGCCAGCCATGCCCACGCGGGCCAGACATGCCTGCGACAAAACAACCGTCGCAGCCATGGCACCCGACCCATCAGTTGACGCCTGACAGAACACTAGATACTCCTGCGCCGTCCTGCCCTCACACCGCTGCGTCGACCGTGACCACCTGGTCCGGGCCGTGGTATTGATACAGCATCGACAGCCACCGCAGGCCGATCGTCATGTCCAGCCTGGCCTTTTCGTCAGTGAAGTCCCGGCCGTGAACCTGATCGGCGTGCGTCTCGAGGAAATCGAGCAGCCGGCCCTGGCTCTGCGGGAACGTGATGACCACCCGCCGCGGCTGGCCCTGCATCCGCCGAAGCGCGATCTCCGACAGGTCGGGCAGTCCCCGGCCGGTCTTCGCGGACACCTGCACCGCGGACGGGTAGCGATCCTGGAGGACGTGCAGGAGCGCGACATCCTCGACGACGTCGAGCTTGTTGAGCACGAGCATGACCTGGCCGGCGTGGGCACGTTCGCCCGGGGCGGGGTCGCTGGGCGTCGGGTCGGCGCCGAGGTCGCGGAGCACCTTCTCCACCGTCTCGATCTGCTTGATGACGGCCGGGTTGGACACGTCGGCCACGTGCAGCAGCAGGTCGGCGTGCGTGGCCTCCTCCAGCGTGGCCTTGAAGCTGGCGATCAGGTGGTGCGGCAGGTCGCGGACGAAGCCGACGGTGTCGGACAGCAGTGCGAATCGGCCCGGGGCCAGCTTCCACTGCACGGTCTTGGTGTCCAGCGTGGCAAACAGCTTGTCCTCGACGAACGTGCCGGCGCCGGTGAGGGCGTTCAGCAGCGAACTCTTGCCGGCGTTGGTGTAGCCGACCAGCGAGATGGTGAACAGGTCGCGGCGGCTCTCGACCTCGCGCGTCCGCCGCTTGTCGATCTCGCCCAGCTTGCGCTTGAGCATGTCGATCCGCTTGCGGACCAGCCGGCGGTCGGTTTCGAGCTGCTTTTCGCCGGGCCCGCGGGTGCCGATCGCGCCGACGGCCCCAGCCGCGGTCGTCGCCCCGCCGGCCACGGTGTCCAGGTGGGACCACATGGCCCGCAGCCGGGGGAAGGTGTATTCGAGCTGGGCCAGTTCGACGGCCAGTTGCGATTCGTGGGTGTGCGCCCGCAGGGCGAAGATGTCCAGGATCAGCTCGCTGCGGTCGATGACCTTGATCTCGATCGTCTCTTCCAGGTCGCGAATCTGGGCCGGCGACAGGTCGTTGTCAAAGATGACCACGTCGGCTTTGAGCAGCTTGGCCTTGTCGCGGACCATCTCGCTCTTGCCGCGTCCGATGTAGTAGGCGGGGTCGATGCGGCGAATCTTCTGCCGGATGGTGCCGACGACGTGGGCGCCGGCGGTGGTGGCCAGGTTTTCAAGCTCGACGAGAGGGTCTTCGCCGTTCCACCGGGCGCTGGGCAGAATCGCGCCGACCAGCAGCGCCCGCTCCTGCCGGACCGACATTCCCGAACGTTGTGAATCTGACAACTATGGAGCCTTCCGAAAAACAGGGGTCGGGGTGCGGGGGCCGGGGACCTGAAGCCCGCGAACCGCTCGCCCGCCACCCGTACTATTGTATTGGACCGTGAAAGTTCGGTAAAGCAAAGAGGCAGTTTCGCGAAACGGCCAAGCAGGGCGGAAGGGCCCGCATTGGCTGGAACGCCGAGCGGTCGCGAACAGCGAAGAGAATCAACCGCCGATGAACGCCGACGAACGTCGATAGAGGAAGGAAGAAGGGGACCTCCCAATCCTGTTCGGCACGCGGATTGCTGTGGCTTGACGTGTTGCGCGATTAGCAGACACTTGGAGAGGTCTCGCAGGAAAGAGACTTGCGCTCCGCGCCGCCTGGGCGCATGATATCGCCATGCGTGCGCGAAAACCGCCGATTGACCCGGATCAAGTGCGTTGCTGCCGACGGCTGCGCGAACTGCTTCCGTTGCTGGCGCCG
>JAQTVL010000080.1 GCA_028706835.1 Phycisphaerae bacterium
AACTGCTAAAAGATTGGCGGATGACCCGGAATTAACCAATAGACAATATTTGACCTTTAAAAAATCAGTTAATTTCTCTTCGAATTCCCGCGCATATCTTCCAGAGGTAAGCCAAAATTCAAGAGATGCCACAACCGGACCAGCATCCTGGCCGATCAGAGTTTCACCCTGCACCACCTGCACGTGACCGACGAGAGAAGCCCGTGCTCGATTTGCCACGACCCGCACGGGGTTGCAACGAATGCCCATCTGATCAACTTCGATCGGGACCGCGTCACCGCGGTCGGAGGCGTCATTCGCTACCAGAGCACCGGCGTTCGCCGCGGGACCTGCACGCTCCTCTGTCACGGCGAAACCCACAACAACCGGACCTACGCCCCATAGAGTTGGTTTTCAAAGTTGGATTTCAACCCTCACCCCACTCGTGAAAACCAACTTTTTCGGGTGAACTTTTCGTCTATTTTCACGGCATTTCCGGAAGTCTCCCTCTGCTCCCTCCCACGGGTGGGGAGGGAAAGAGGACGATTGCGCGCGGATCGCATTGCTTTCGCGGGCGCAGCCCGCCTTGGAGTGCGTGGGACGAAGGCCCCGCTTTCCCCAGGCCCGGCGTGAATGACAGTCGTCGGCGAGCCGGGCCGTCCTCGGCCCCACCCCCACCGGCCCTGAAGGGCCACCTTCCCGGTTCGACCGCGCTCACCGCAGGCCGCGAACGGGTGTCGCGGGAGGCTTCAATCGTTGGCTGATTCTTGGTTTTGGGATTACGGTCTTGTCGGCGTTCCGTGCCTGTTCGGCACGCCCGTCGGCGGCAGGATGTTATCGGTCCCGAAGAACCCGCAACGGTTCACCAGATTCACGCTTACCCGCCATCGCCCTCACTTGTTGTGGCAGGTTCGGCACATGGTCAGTCCGCCGTCGGATTCGTAGTTGTAGCGCAGGTGGTGCGTCCCGAGACCTGAGTGATGGACATCGTGGCACGTGCTGCACTGCATCTTGCTGTTCTCGTCGAGAAGGTCCGTCGCGATGGTTCCCGAGGGGGTCAGGCCCGATGACGCGATGGCTGGGTCGCGCAGCGACCCCGGCACGTGCAGCTTCGGATTGACCGCCAGCGACGAGTCGTAGCGGAAGCTGATCGGGTGCGATTCGCTCAAGGTCATCGCCTTGCCCTCGCCGAACTGGTGTTCCGGCGCCACCCCCGCGTACGAGCCGTCGTGGCAGCACAGGCACATCTTGCTCGAGCCGTCCGGCTGGGTAATCTGCACGCCGAGGGCATCGAACGTCGGGCTGGAATACAGCGTAAATATCGCCAGTTGCTTGCTTGACACCTGCGGCGCCCACAGCGGCCCGGCTGCGTTCTGGTCCGAATTCGGCAGGGCCTTGTGCGGCACGTGGCACGTGTTGCACCCATTGTCGCCGTGGGCCCCGCCATAGGCCTGTCCCACGCACACCCCGATCCACACGACCGCCGCCGCTGTCTGGAACCGCCTCATGAGCATCTCCCAACAGAGTAGAATCCCCCGGACTGCCAGGCTTACGCGATTCGCCTGCTGACAGAGCCGGCGGCATCCAAAGGTGTATCGCTCAAAACAAGGCTCGACTTTAGGTTCCGTGCATACGATCTATCATTTGCCCTCCGCCCGACGAAGTCGAGTTCGTTCCCGGATCGACCGGTGGTACGGAAAACTGGCCCCAATGGCCTAGGAATTTCCCTGTTTTGGGAGGGTTGGATCCCCCTATCGTTCTGAGAACGGTAAGGAGGCCGTTAAACAGGGCAAACTTACGCGACCGCCGGACTTTTGCGTCAATCCACAAGACGTTGTTCGACTGAGAGTTACAGATTCTCGTCGGAATTATGCTGGTCATACCGGGGTTTGGTCCGCCGCTTGCTATATCTGTATATCGCCGGGCAGACGAGGGTTTGCCGCGAGGCAGTTGACATCTTAAGGAGCCACCGTCCCCGTTGGGCGGCAACGGTTCCAAAACGCCATTCACCTGGAGGTGCGTTGTGAAGACAGGAAAGTTGGCAGTTGGGCTCACGCTCGTAGCGGCTGTGCTGATGTTTGGCGGGGTCGCCATGGCAGCGCATTCCGACGATGTCGGATGCGGCGCCTGTCATGTCCCGCACAAAGCGCTCAAGCCAGACGCGACCTCCTACGGAGTTCCGCTGTGGAACCCGGCGGTGAACTCGGACGCCGCGCTCCCGACCTTCACGCTCTATTCCAGTCCATACTTCGATGCCGTGGTCGGCACCGGCGGGATCACCCAGCCGGACGGCCCGAGCAAGCTCTGCCTCGGTTGCCATGACGGTACCTACGCGGGCATCACCGCCAGCCACTCGTTCGGCACCGGCGGCGAGATGACCCTGGCGCAGTCGCACCCGATCAGCTTCGTCTACAACACGGCCCTGTCGACCAGCCCGAACCTGCACGTTCCGGGCGAGTTCAAGGACCCGCACACGGCTGATTCCGGCCTCGGCGGAACGATCGAGGCCACCATGCTGGACGCGAACAGCAAGATGCAGTGCACCTCCTGCCACGATGTTCACACCAGCGGCATCGGGGTCTACCAGTTGAAGAAGGACTACACCGACGGCAAGAGCCTTTGCCAGACGTGCCACAACAAGTGATGTTGGCCGGTAACACCGTGACTCTGGAATCCTGAAACGAAACGACAACATTGAGATAGTGGAGGAGGACGAACAATGTCGCACAAGATGACAATACTGGGGCTGATGACCGTCGCGGCCTTGGCGCTCAGCTCGGCCGCCCAGGCTCACCCGTCCAAGTGCAGCAGTTGCCACATCCCGCACAAGGCCGCCTTGGAGACCGATCCGAAGGCCGGCTACGGCGTGCCGCTGTGGACCACGATCGGGCCGACGCCCCCGAAGATAACTGGCGCCTACAGCACGCTTCTGATCACCTTCAACCTGTATACCAGCCCGCGGTTCGCCGATCTGGCCACCGATATCAGCCAGCCGGACGGCCCGAGCAAGCTGTGCCTCGGCTGTCACGACGGCTACACGTCGTCCGTCGGCTTCAACAACACCGGCGTGGGCAGCGGCACCAACGTGACGAACACGCTGTCGGAATCACACCCGATCAGCTTCACGTATGACACCGCGTTGACCACCAACACAAAACTGCGGGTGGCCGGCGAGTTGAAGGACCCGGCGACGGCTCTGTCCGGCGTGACCCCGGCGGGCACCGTCGCGACCGACCTGCTGGACAGTCACGGCAAGCTCCAGTGCACGTCGTGCCACGACATTCACTCGACCAACACCCGTGAGAACTTCCTCCGGTTCGACTTTGCCGCTGACAACGGCAAGACCATGTGCCGCACCTGCCACGCCAAGTGATGCAGGCCGGCGCCGGCGTTTGACGCCGCGTTGGTCAAGTAACTCAGTTCCGGTTGTTCGGCCTGGCCCATCGGGACCCTTACGAAAAGGTTCCGATGGGCCGGCTTCTTGATTCGCACCTGGATCGGAGCTCGAACGTGCCGGCGAAATACCACGTTGCCACGAAGTTGGCCGCTGTCCTGAGCGTCTGCGCGGCGCTCGGATGGGCGTCGCAAGCTAGGGCGGGCGCCCACTCGGATTGGGGCTGTGGCCTCTGCCACCTGCCACACAAGGCGGCCAAGCCGACCGACGCCTCCGCGAGTTGGGGCGTGCCCCTGTGGAACCCCGTCAACACCCAGGACGGCCTGCCCACGTTCAATGTCTACACCAGCCCGGCGTTCAATGCGTTGGGCACCGGGATCAGCCAGCCGGACGGCCCGAGCAAGATGTGCCTGGGCTGCCACGACGGCACGTTCTGGGTGTCGACGATCCACACCTTCGGCAACACCAAGGCGATGACGCTCACCGAGTCGCACCCGATCAGTTTCGTCTTCGACACCGCGTTGTCGACCAATCCGAATCTTCACGTGGCCGGATCGCTGAAAGACCCGGCGACCGCCCTGTCCGGCCTGACCTCCGGCGGGACGATTGCCACCGATCTGCTCGATAGCCATGGCAAGGTGCAGTGTACGACCTGCCACGATGTTCATACGAGCGGGCAGGGCGACTATCACCTGCGCTACGACTACAGCGCCGACGCGGGCAAGACGATGTGTCGGACGTGTCATAACAAGTAAGTATGCGTAGCGCCTGGACGGGCTAGGTGTCGGGCGAGGGCCTGAGTATGTTCAAGAAATTGGCAATCTTTGCGGCGGCGGGAGTGTTGTGGACGGGGTTGGCCGTCGAGGCCGCTCACGGGCAGATCCATGCCAACGCCCCGTGCGCGACCTGTCACGTGCCGCACAAAGCGGTGCCGCCGACATCGGACGGCTCGTTCGGGCCGTTGTGGAATCCCACCCTGGGCGCCGTTCCGCTGCCGACGTTCAACCTGTATACCAGCCCCACGTTCGATGCGTTGGCCACCGGCATTTCGCAGCCCGACGGGACGAGCAAATTGTGCCTGTGCTGCCACGACGGCGGCTATGGGGCCATCAACCCGGTCCACACCTTCGGCGACACCGCGGCGATGACGCTCACCGAGTCGCACCCGATCAGCTTCGTCTACAATACAGCGCTGTCCGCCAGCACGAATCTGCACGTGCCCGGCTCGCTGAAGGATCCGTCCAGCGCGCTATCCGGCGTGACTCCGTCGGGCACCATTGCGGCCGACCTGCTCGACACCAACGGCAAGGTCCAGTGTACCACGTGCCACGACATCCACCACAGCGGGATATCGGAATATCACCTGCGCATTGACTACACCGCCGACAACGGCAAGACCATGTGCCGCACGTGCCACAACAAGTGATCGCTCCCTCGAACTGCATCTTCCGATGGCGGCGGCGCGGCGCGCGGAACGTGTAGCTGCCTTCGGGTTCGGCTGTCCGGGCGCCGCGGGCGCTTGGCTTGTTGACCCGCTTCGGGCTATACTTTAGCCACAGTGCAAATCAGGGCGGCCTCGACGCGGGCTTCCCCCGCGTTTGCGGCCTGACAACCTTCGGGAGGAGCCTGGAATGCAACGAATCGCTCTCTGTTTACTGGCCCTGATGGTCGCGGCGGCTTCGGGGTGCAAGCCGCTTGCCTCAACAACGGGGCTTCAGTTGCCGTCCGAAAGAATCTACTATCCTCGTCTGCCGGACCAGCCGCGGTATCAGTTCCTGGCCAGCTTTAGCGATACCGCCGCCTGGGCCGGCAAGTCCGAGACGTCGTTCTCGCAGTTCATTGCGGGGACGTCCAAGCAGGAGTCGCCGAAGACCAAGATCGTCAATCCGTACGGGATCGCGGTTGGCGACGGCAAGCTGTACATCTGCGACATCGGCGTCAATGCCGTTCACGTGGTCGATTTCGCGGGCAATCGCTCCTACCTCCTTGGCTCGCCGAAGACCCTCGTGCGCCCGGGCAGCATTACGATCGCGCCGGACGGGACCCGCTACGTCTGCGACATCGGGCTGCGCAAAGTCGCCGTCTTCGATTCCCAGGATCGGTTCGTCAAGTACCTCGGCGATCCGGAACGCTGCGCTCCCGCCGATGTGGCCGTCTATCGCGACGAACTGTATGTCGTCGACGCCATGGGCGGAAGGATCGAAGTCTGGTCCAAGGCCGGCGAACTGAAGCGGACCATTGCCCAGGCCGGGCGCGGGCCCGATCAGTTTCAGCGCCCGGGCAGCGTCGCCATCGACCCGGATGGCCTGATCTACGTCACCGACGTGATCGGCTCCGCCATCAAGGTGTTCGACCAGGGGGGCAAGATGGTCCGCGAGTTGGCCACCGCCGGCGACACGCCCGGCAGCCTGGCCCGCCCGAAAGGACTGCGGATCGATGCCGCCAACGGGCTGGTCTATGTGGCCGACCCCCACTTTGACACCGTGCAGGTATTCAACTTCGAAGGCCAGGTGATGCTGTTCATCCGGGAGCAGAACAACCTGCCCCAGGGCATGATTTCGCCCACGTGGATCGCGATGGACACGAGCTGCCTGCCGTACTTCAAGAAGTACATCGCCAGCGATTTCCAGGTGGAGTACCTGCTCTTCGTCTCGAACGAATTCGGCAAGAACAAGATCGGGGTGTACGCCTTCGGCAAAGGCCCGGCCCGCAGGCCGACGACCCAGCCGGGCTCGACCCGGCCCGCGGCTCTCGGCCCGGCGGTCAGGCCGTGACCGCGCGACTCCGGCCCCGTTCGTAGTGACGCCGTGAGGCGTTTCCCGGAATGCCCTTGCGGGCACACTACGAACCGAAGCTCCGGTTCGGCGGCCTTGGTCTGAAAGTCGCCAGGCCCCTCCCGTGGGCGCGACCCTCGGGACGCGCTTGCTCCCATCAACGGGAAATCCAGGCTGATCGAGCGCTCTGGATGGCCGTGGCGCGTGTTCGTAACACGTTGCCCATGCGACGGTTACGGAAATCTTAAGGAACATCCGTAAAATCCGCAGTCGCGGCATCGCGGTTGCACTACCATTAGACGGGGAATGGCTGTCGGGAGACGATGCGAATGAGCCGACCGCAAATCAAGCTCCTGGTCGCCGCGCTCGTGATCGCGCCGGCTGTGGGCATTCTGGGCTACGCCGCCGTGCAGAAGGGGCGGACTGCCTACACCGATCTGGACACCTACCTTGCGAATCCCTCGCTGCACGACAAACGGGCGAAGGTCGTGGGAACCGTTGCGCCGGAGGGCCTCGATGTCCGGGCTGGCGACCGAATCGCCCGGTTCACATTGCGAGGCCAATACAAGACGATGCCCGTGGTCTACCGCGGCGCCATTCCGGAGATGTTCAAGGGCGACATCAGCGTGGTGATCGAAGGCCAACGCGGTTCCGACGGCGTGTTCCAGGCGACCGAGATCGTGACCAAGTGCGCCAGCAAATACAAGGCCGCGCCGCCCGCGTCCAGGCCGGAGGGTCGCTCGTGACGGGAAGCTACGGAGCGGACAGCCTGACGTTTGCCATATTCGTCGCCAGCGCCGGGTTTGTGGCCGCGCTCGCGGCGGCCCGGTCGCAATCGCCACGCCTGCTCACCGTGGTCCGTGGGGCGATCGCACTGCTGGCCGGTTTGCTCACCATCAGCGTGCTGTCGCTGTTGAGCGGGCTGTTGGGCGACGATTTCCGCCTGAAGTACGTCTACGAAAACTCCGAGAAGGCGCTGCCGGCGCTCTACAAGTTCAGTGCCTTCTGGGCCCACCAGGAGGGCAGCCTGCTGCTGTGGGGCTGGATGGTCGCCCTGTTGAGTTTGGTGGCCGCGGTCGCGTGGCGAAAAGACCAGCGATCCAGCCAGGCGATCGCCCTAGCTGTCCTGATCGCGGCTATCGGCTTCTTCTGTGTGCTGCTAAGCTACGCCGCCACGCCGTTCGCGCCGCTCCGGGAGACAGTCTCCGACGGCCTGGGCCTCAACCCGCTGCTCCAGACCTGGGCGATGGCCGTGCATCCGCCGCCGGTGTTCCTCGGTTACGCCTTGAGCACCATCCCGTTTGCCCTGCTCGTCGGCGCCCTGGCGACCGGCGAGTTCGATACGACCTGGATACAGCGGGTTCGCCGGTGGATGCTGTGGACTTGGCTGTTTGCAGGCATCGGGATCATCCTCGGGGCTGAGTGGGCCTACGAAGAGCTTGCCTTTGGCGGGTACTGGAAGTGGGACCCCGTCGAGAACGCCTCGCTGCTGCCTTGGCTGACGGCCACCGGGGCGCTGCACCTGCTGATGGCCCAGCAGCACCGCCAGCTCTTCAAGAAGCTCAGCGCCTCCCTGATCGCGGCGACGTTCCTGCTGTGCATCATCGCGACCTACATCACCCGCAGCGGGGTGGTCAGTTCGGTGCATGCCTTTGGCGAGTCGCTGGTCAGCACGTTCTTCCTCGATGCGATCCTGATCGTCCTGGTGCTTACCTGCGTTCTGATCATCGGAGGCGGCCGGCCGGCGCTGCGGTTCATGCTGCTTGCGGCGATCATTTCCCTCCTCCTATTCATTGTCGGCGCACCGTGGGTGCGCCAGGCGCTGGTCGTAGTCCTGGCGGCCCTGGTGGTGACGACGTTTGCGATGACGGCCCCGGCCTTCGGCGTGCGCCAGCCGCTGGGAGAGCCGGTCAGCAGGGACGGCGTGTTCCTGTGCATCGGCGTCTTGCTGGTCATCATGACGCTCACCACGCTGGTCGGCACCATCTTCCCGGTGGTCACGGGCGCGTTGGCTCACCTGCCGCTGATCGGCCGGTGGTTCGACAGCGTCCCGAAGGAGCAGGGGACTGCGTTCTACAACACGATTGTCTTGCCGATGGCGATGGCGCTGGCCGGGCTGATGGCGTTTGGACCGTTCCTGTCGTATGGGCGCCGGCCGGTCGGCCGGTGGGTCTGGTGGCTGGCCGTGCCGCTGATCGTTGCCGATCTCGCGTTGCTGATCGTGTTGCTGCTGTCGTCCGGTCTGCTGAACAAGGCCCTGCCGCACTCGGTGACGTGGTGGGTAGCCAGGCTGAATGTCACCACGTTCTGGGCGATCGCCTGCGGCGTGACCGTGGCGACCGGCGTGATCGTCGTGTTCGTCGATCTGCCCGCCTCGGTGGCGGCGCGCATCCGGGCGACCGGCGAGGGCGCGGTTCGCGCGACGCTGCGGCTGCTTGATGCCAACCACCGCCGCTACGGCGGGCAGTTGGCGCATCTCGGCCTGCTCATCGTCATCGTCGGGATCGCCGGCTCCAGCCTGTACACCAAAGGCGTGAGCGCGATGCTGGCGACCGACGAGAGCGCGGCGATAGGGAACTACACCGTCACGCTTGACCACTGGGCGGAAGAGTTCCGAACGGCTGACGGCCGAACGATTGACACCTCCGCCCACGAACACGGGGACGACGAGGACGAGGCGGTCGTTGCCGAGCAGACGCCCAAGTATCTGACCAAGCTGGCGACCTTCAAGATCGAGCGCGACGGCCGGCCGCTTGGCGCCGTTCAGGCGGAGCGGCGAGCCTATTACGATGCCCAGCAGGGCGTGCGGCATGTGCATCTGATCCCGCACGAAGGATCCTGGCTGGCGCCGCTGCCGGAAGGCATGAGTTCCTCGCGCGTCGCAATCGTGCGAGACGGAATGAGCCGGGACCTCTATCTTGTGGTCAACGGGATCGTTGGCCAGCAGCAATTCACGTCGCGCCAGCAGGACGGAAGCGTGGCGGCGTTCGTGGGCCTGGCTGGGCTTGGCGACAATCCCCAGGGACAATTGAGCATCGAACTGATCATCAATCCATTGGTCAGTTGGTTCTGGGTCGGCGGGATTGTGCTGGCCCTGGGCGGAATCTACAGCCTCCTGCCGAGGTTGCGGCGCGGTTCTGCGAGCGAGCCGGCTGCGGACGCAGTGGAGCAGGCCGTCAGCCTTGAGCAGTCACCAGTCGATAGGCCTGCCCCCAGGCAGGCACAGGCAAAAGCCGTGCCGGCGGCACAGGCCGGCGGGAAGAAGAGGAACGGACGATGAACGGACGAGCGATTCTGATCGTGCTGGCGACCTGCGTGTCGGCCACCGTGGTTTACGCCCAGATGCCCCCGATGGGCGGCGGCATGCCCCCGGGCCATCCGCCGATGGGCGGCAGCCGCCCCACCTCGATGCCCGCGGGCCATCCCCCGATGGGCATGCCGGGCATGGGCGGCATGGGCTCAGCCAGCCAGCCGGACGTCAAGGGCTCCCTGATCGTCCGGGCGGTGCAGGGGACCAAGGGCGGTCCGGTGGTCGTCGGCGAGCCGGTGGTCGTCGAGCTGTACCGCATGGGCCAGGCGGTCGGCAAGTTCAACGGCAAACTGGACGATCGTGGGATGGCGGTCTTCGATGCCCTTCCCGTCGGAATGGGCGCCCAGGCGCTCGTGACGGTGACGCACGCCGGCGTGCCATTCCGAAACGTCAGCCCGCCGATGGATGAGGAGCACCCGGATCAGAGCGCCAAGCTCACCCTCTACGAGACGACCGACACGCCGCCCGCCTGGCGGATCACGATGCGGCACATCATGGTGGCCCCCGGCGATAACGACGGCGTCTACGTGAAGGAGATTCTCGTTCTGGACAACCCGTCAGACCGCGTGTGGACCGGCCAGGCGAACAAGGCCGGGGAGCGGTCGACGATGGTCTTTGCCCTGCCGGTCGACCCGGTGAAATTTGACATTGCCGAGTCGCTAGCGTTCGATCGCCACAGCGCCAAGTTTGACGGCAAGACCGGGCAACTGACGGTCGTGCAGCCGCTCTTGCCGGGCAAGTCGCAGTATCAGTTTGGATACCTGCTGGCTAGCACGAAGGGCAAGCTGAGCCTGACGGTGACTGCGCCCCAGGCCACGAGCCAATTGATGGTTTCGATGCCCAAAGAACTGGCGGAGGCCTGCAAGGTCAAGGGCATGACCGAGATGAACGCCGGCCCCACACAGCGCATGTGGTCCGTGAGCGATCTGGCGGTCGGCGCGAAGTTCACGTTTGACTTCTCCAAGCTCGGGTCAATCCAGCGCCCGCCCGGCAAGAAAAGCGGTTCCGCCGATGATCCCTCGGATGAGCATGACGGCCCGAGCACCAGGACGTTCGTCGTTTGGGGCGCCGGTCTGCTTGCGGCCGGCGGAGTGGGATACCTGCTGCTTAAGCCCTCGCGCCAGGCCCCGCAGCGGCGGGCGTGAGCGGTGGCACGGGCATCTTGCCCGTGTCCTGGAATCCACGATTCCGGGCTTGGCCAAGCCCGGAACCATAGGTTCCGGGTGCCAGTCCGTGTCGGAAGTCACGCGGCAATGCCTGACAGGCGGACCATGCTCCTTGAAACGAACAACCACCGGCCGGTCGTCGAGCGGCGATTGTCGGCTGTCCGCACGATCGAACTCGGCAAGCGGATCGACGGGCGTTTGATCCTCGAAGAAATCAGCCTGGACATTTCCGCGGGGCAGTTCGTGGTCGTCTTCGGGGCCAACGGCGCGGGCAAGAGCACGCTCCTCAAGGTGATGGCCACCCTGCTCCCGGCGACCAGCGGCGAGCTGCACCTGTTCGGCCAGTCGGCCCGGCGGCCGGACCCCAGGCTGCGGGCACGCATCGGGATGATCGACCATCAGCCGATGCTCTATCGCGAACTGACCGTGCTGGAGAACCTGGTGTTCTTCGCCCGGCTCTACGGCGTGCCCAAGCCGGCGCGACGGGCGGGCGAGATGCTGGCGCGCGTCGGCCTGTCCGATCGGGCGGGCGATTGCGTCAAGACGCTCAGCCGGGGAATGCTCCAGCGGGTGTCGATCGCACGGGCGCTGCTGCACGCCCCGGACCTGTTGCTGGCGGACGAGCCGTTCACCGGCCTGGATGTCGCCTCGGCGACGATGTTCGAAGAGCTGCTCCGCGAATTGCACGCAGCCGGCAAGACCATCGTGATGGTCCACCACGACATTGCCCACGGCCTGCGGCTGGCCGAGCACGCGATTGTGCTGCGGGCCGGGCGGATGGTGATCGATCGGCCGACGCGGCTGCTGGACCTGCCGACCGCGTTGAAGGAGGTCTGCCCGGCATGATCCGCGTGCTGCGACAGATCGCGTTGCTCGTCGGCAAGGACCTGCGCATCGAGGCCCGCAGCCGACAGACCCTCTCGCTCGCGGTCACGCTGGGCCTGCCGATCGTG
>JAQTVL010000081.1 GCA_028706835.1 Phycisphaerae bacterium
CCCGGAGAGCACGTTGCACGAGACAAAGCGTCGAACGGCGAACGACAGCCGGGGCGTGTCTTCCTGCGGGTTGCCAGTCATGCATCAGACTGTAATAGCGGCGGCGGCGGGGGGAAGCGGAATAGCCTGAATGTCCAGTGCCGGAATTCCGCGTGCGGGAGGGTCAGAAGCCGCGGGTCTGGCGGATGCAGGCGCCGATGGCGCCAACCGTGTCGATCCAGATGCCGTTGGCGGGGTCGCGACAGTAGGCGCAGATGGCTTCCAGTGTCGAGAGTTTCACCGCCTCCGGGTGGTTCGCTTCGATGCCGTGCCCCGCCAGCACCAGCCAGTTCCCGGTTTGCGCCGCCTCGGCGATCTGCGGACGGACATGCTCGAAATCCACTCCGTCGAGTTTCACGCCGCCGAGTTGGGCCAGGTCGCAGCGATCCGGGGCGTTGAAGTACTGTTCGTGCCAGCCCCGGCCGGTGAGGTAGTGACGGGCGACCAGCGGCACGTAGCTCTGGACCCGCTCGCCCCGGCCGACGAACTTCTGGCCGCACGGGTAGGAAAAACTCACCGGCCTGACGCCGACGAGTTCCTCGATCTGCGCGTTGGACCCGGTGATCTGTGCCTCGATCTGCTCGAGCGTCATTTCCTCCAGGGAGTTCGGCAAACTGAAGTAGCGGAAGTTGCACGTGCCCGGGTGGGTGAGCGTGTGCGAGCCGATCTCATGGCCAACGGCCACGGCCTGTCGCCACGCGTCCTGTTGTTGCCTGATCTCCACCGGCATGACATAGAACGTGGCGTGAACCGCGAACCGGCTCAGGAGCGGCATGCCCTGTTCGAGCTGGCTCGGCAGGGCGTCGTCGAAGGTGAGGCTCAGGGCGCCGCGCACGCCAGCCGGCCAGGTGAAAGCGGGCTTGGGGACGGGGGCTATCGCCGGACACACGGATACGGCGGCGCTTGTCCGATTTGGCGACTTTTCCTGCGGGGAACCGGTCATGCGTCAGATTGTAATCGCGGCGGCGGCGAAGCGGAATAGGCAGTCCGTTGCCGCCCCTGGTGTTCTCCTCGGCCCAGTGCATGTTGAGTTGCCCGGATCAGAGTATGGTCTCGAAACTGGGCTTGACCAACTCGGGGATGGCGAAGACGTTGCCGGCTGGGAGGTAGATGATCTGGTCGGCGCCGGCCCCGCCGTCCCACGTGGACTGCTGGTTGAAGGTGGCGGATTCACCGGGGACGCCGGGGACGCCGATCCGGACGACGTCGTTGCCGGCCCCGGTCTTCACCGCGACCTTGCCCCCGAAGGTGGTGACCGGTCCCGGGAAGATCTGCTCGATGTTCACCATGTCGTTGTCGGCGCCGCTGTTCAGCGTGAAGGCGCCGCCGAGGATGGAATCGTCGATGGTGACCGCATCGGCCCCGGCGCCGCTGTCGATCCGGGCGGCGCCGTTGATCGTCGCGTCGAGCATCGTGAACCCGTCGTTCCCGCCGCCGCTTCGCAGGGTGAAAGTGCCCGCCACGACGGATTTGAACCGTACGGTCGTGTTCGACCCGCCCTCGCCGTTGCTGATGGCGGCGTTGCCGTCAACAGTGGATGCGTTGTCCATGAGGAAGGTGTCGAGGCCGGCTGCGTTGCGGACCGTCAGGTTGACGTGGACGTGGGAGCCGTCGAGCGTCGTGTTTCCCTGCCCGGCCCCGTTGCTCAGGCTGGCGTTGCCGTTGACGATGGCCCCGGCGGCCATGGAAAACGTGTCATCGCCGGCCTGGTTCTTGACGGTCAGGTTCCCGTTGACGATGGAGTTGTCCAGCGTTGTGTTTCCCTGCCCGGCCCCGTTGCTCAGGCTGACATTGCCGTTGACGATGGACCCGCCGGCCATGGAGAAGGCGTCGTCGCCGGCCTTGTTGGCGACGGTCAGGTTGCCGCGGACGTTGGCGCCGCCATACACCAGGGTGTTTTCGTTGCCAGGCCCGTTGCGAACGCTGAGGTTTCGCTCAACAGTCACGCCGTTCACGTCGACCTGATTGTTGCCGTTGCCGCCGTTGACCGTTACGTCGCGGGGGAAGTCGGAATCGGAGAACATGACCCAGTCGTCGCCGTCGTTGAGTGTGATTCGTACGTCGCCGGTGAAACCCTCCAGGATTACCGGGGCGGCCCCGCCGTTGATCGTGGTGGCGCTCCCCCACCACCCTGACTGGACGCGAACCTGGCCCGGCAGTACCACCAGAACACTCTGGTCAACCTCGATGACGTTGTTGGCGGCGTCGCCGGTGATGACCAGGTTGCCCCCGACGATGGCTGCGGTGACATTGCCGGCCAGCATCGCCCGGCCTTCGAGCCCTTCCATTCGGGGGCCGACAGCGGAGTCTCGTCCAAGCCTGCGTGGGTGTTTGCGAAACGTCATGGAGCGCCTCCGTTGCGAATCACAGGGGATTTCGACGGGCTTCCGAGATCTCAAGACCAGACGGGAGCGGGAGGGTCGTCTGCCCGGCTGTGTCTGGAACGCGGAGAGTTGAACAGTTCGATTATCGAGCCTCGCCCGCAGGCAATCAACAGAAATACGATGTGAATAATCGGATAAACTCCCACACGCCTTGGCGAGAGCCGGAAATGTGCGTTTCAACACAAGTCAACACACCAGCACAGATCAGCACAGATCAGCACGGTTTCGGAGGCGTTTCCCATGCACATCTTGGACAACATCTCTGGTCTTGCCGTCGAGTCCGATAATAACGTTGAAAAAAACTCGCAGTGACGTGTCTGTGGCAACTGTATTACGTGCATAATACAGTTCCACGTGGAACATTGGTCGGACGTGGGCCCGAACGAACCCCCACCGCGGCTGAAGCCGCACCTCCCCCGCGTCGCGGGAGAGGCGTAACCGAAACGATGTTCCACGTGGAACATTGGTCGGACGTGGGCCCGAACGAACCCCCACCGCGGCTGAAGCCGCACCTCCCCCGCGTCGCGGGAGAGGCGTAACTGAAACGATGTTCCACGTGGAACATCGCCCGGCTGACCGGTGCGGTGGATCGGAGCGTGCGTTTGGGCTCAACACGCTCGGCTCCCCGCGGCTCCCTGGGCAACCCGTTATTTCGCGTTGACAATTGGCCCGCGCGAGACTTATGATGACTCCGGCATCATCGATCCATCGGACGATTTGCTGCCTGGATGGGCGTGTTGAATTTGCCTGTGCCTGCTCCGTCGCCTGGCAAGAAGAGGTATCAACAATGAAGAGACTGCTGGCGTTCACCCTCGGCGCTGCCCTGTTCTCCGGACTGGCCGGCTGCACGATGAACGAGGATCCCCAGGATCACGGTCGGCGGATCGCCCGCGGCGCGGACCTCGAGTCGCGACAGATGATCGAGGACATCGACTACCTCCTGCTGGTCGATCAGCCGTCCAAGCTGACGCCGTACTACATGCCGTCGAAACCGCACTGAGCGGCCGGCGGGCGTTGGGGTCCAGCCGGGGAATTCCCGCTCGGACCCTTGACGCTGAAACCAGTGAACCGAACGGGTCCTCTCGCGCTGCCGGAGGACCCCTTTTCTTGCCCGCGTTTTCCAATGGAGCCTGACCCACAACCTGCCCAGAATTCTTCGCGCGCCCCGGGCGGGCCGATCCAGTTCATTTCCAACACCGTCGCCTGGGTGTTCGGCTACCGCGACGTCCCCCGGCGAAACCGGATCACCTTTCGCGTCGACTTCCAGTCGCAGTTGCTCTGGGCGGCGATGATGACCATCTGCCAGCCGAAGATCACACAGGTCATCGTCCGGGAGATCATGGGCTGCACCAGCGACACGGTGCAGGCGGTGCTGTTCGCAGCCGGTTCGGTCGGCAGCATCGCGTCATTCTTCTGGGCCTGGCTGGCCAGCGGGCGGTCGACGCTGCGGTTCATCATCATCCCATCGACGCTGGCGGGGCTGTTCTGCATGTCGGTCGGGCTGGTGCCGACCGACCGGCCGTACCTGTTCACGGTGCTCATCATCGCGATGTTCCTGGCCTACTCCGGCGTGACCACCGTCCGGTCGGCCGTCTGGCACATGAGCTACCACCGCGCCGGCGTAGGCAACATCGTCAGCCGATTTCAGATCTCCGGCACGATCGTCGCCGCGGTGCTGGCGGGGCTGGCCGGCTGGCTGCTGACCGATCGCACCCACGGTTTCCGGCACGTCATCCCGCTGGGCCCCGGGGCGAGCTATCGGCTGATGTTCGTCGCCCTTGGCATCTGCGGCATCATCGGGGGCATCCTGTGTACGCGCAGCCCCAGCCGGGGCGAAGAGGGCGAATCCGAACGCGGGTCGCGCACCACGATCCTGGCGGGGCTGAAAATTCTACAGTACGACCGGGCCTACCGGCAGTTCCTCGGCTGGATGATGGTGTTCGGATTCGGCACGATGATGAGCGACACCATCATGGTGCCGTGGATGTACAAGCGGTTCGAGGATGCCAGCAGCCCGATCGAGATCGTCCTTTATCTGGTGCTCCTGCCGCTGGTGGTGCAGTTGGTGACCATGCCGTTCGCCGGCCGGCTGCTCGACCGGACCAACCCGATGCGCGTCCGCGTGTGGGGCGCGGCCATGTGGGCGGGCAGCCGGGGGCTGCTGATGGTCGCCGCGATGACGCTGTCGCTGCCGCTGCTGGTGGTCAGCCAGCTTCTCGGCGGAATCGGCGGCGGGCTGGGCGGAGTCGCCTGGCAACTCGGGCACATGCACTTCGCGCGGAAGGACCTGGTGCAGCACTACATGGGCCTGCACGTGTCGGCCACGGGGCTGCGGGGGCTGGTGGCGCCGTTCCTGGGCATGATGCTGATGCGTGCGTTCACGCTGCCGGCCTGGCTGGGCGGGGGATACCTTGCGGAGGGCGCGGTGGTGTTCGGCCTGGCGATGGCGATGCAGATCGTCGGCGGGTTCGGCTTCTGGTGGATGGACCGCCACTACAAGCGTCTCACGCCGCTGGGGCCGGACGTGGAAATCTGAGTTCGCAGCCTGCCGGGCGATTCACCCCCGTTTAGCCGCAGGACCGAAGGTCCGCGTTTGGCTATTGCCGCCAAGTCGTTCTTTTCGTACCCGCCTCTCGTCGCTACAATCCGTTCATAGTTGATCTGCGGGGCAACGCTTCTTCGGGAGGGTTTCACATGCGGACCCCTATTGCGGTATTCGCCGGAATTCTGACGGCGGCCATTGTCGCTGCGGCCCAAGGCCAGGCGATGCCGCCGTCGGCGGAATCGTTCGACGAGATCGACACTGCCAACGGCGGGACGTTCGGCGCGGGCCTGTGGAAGTACGAACTCAAGATCACCGGCAAGGGCACGCGCAGCCAGGGCTCGCAGGGCCGGCTGTTCTATAACGGCGTCGAGGTCCCCGACGCCAAAGGCATTAACGACCGCTACAACACGCCCTGGGGCCTGATGTATTGGGTAGGCCGGCCGGCGGTCATATTCGGCGATCACGGCTGGTCGCTCCGCAAGGTGCCCGCCCTCGACGACGGGGCGGCGCTCCAGCCGCCGGTCGTGGCGCCGACGACCCAGCCGACCAGCCAGCCGAACGACAAGGAGAGCAAGACTGTGGAGATCGACGAGAGTTCCAACGGCAAGGCTGTCGCCGCCAAGGTTGGCGGCTCGGTGGTCATCAAGCTGAAGGGCAACGCGACCACCGGATACCTGTGGACGGTGAAGTCGGTCGACGGCAAGTCCGTAACGGCCGTTGGCGATGTGAAGTACACGCCGGCGGCGGCTGCGCAGGGAGTCGTCGGCAGTGGTGGCGTGTTCGTGGCGACGTTCAAGGCGGCCGCCGCGGGCAAGGCGGTCATCACGATGGGCTACACCCGGCCCTGGGAAAAGAACAAGCCGCCGCTCGAGACCTTCCGCGTGACGGTGGAGGTGGCTGAGTAGGCGGAGGCGATGCGAACCCAAGGAGCGATCGCATGGGGAAGAAGAACGGGACCATCAACGTGGCACTGTTCGGGGCGGGGTTCATGGGCAAGGCCCACTCCAACGCCTGCCTGAAGGTGAACAAGTTCTTCGACCTGCCGGCCCGCGTCGTCATGCACACGCTGGTCACGCGGAACGCCAAGCGCGGCCAGTCGATGGCCGACCGCTGGGGCTGGAAGCGATCGGTCGCGGACCTCGACGCGGTCGTCAACGATCCCGAGATCGACCTGGTCGATATCTGCGTGCCGAACAACGAGCACGCCGGCATCGCTATCGCCGCGGCCCGGGCCGGCAAGCCGGTCGCCTGCGAAAAGCCGCTGGCCCACAACCTGGCCGACGCGAAGAAGATGGTCGCCGCGGTCAAGTCGGCTGGCGTGCAGAACTTCGTCTGGTTCAACTACCGCCGCGTGCCGGCGCTTGCGCTGGCCAGGCGGCTCATCGACGAAGGCCGGATC
The DNA here is from genome assembly GCA_028706835.1 of Phycisphaerae bacterium. Lineage (GTDB taxonomy): Bacteria > Planctomycetota > Phycisphaerae > JAJVII01 > JAJVII01 > STB-87. The sequence goes on from JAQTVL010000081.1 coordinate 6,368, forward strand.
GGGCGGGTCTATCACTTCCGCGCGACCTACCTCCAGGACTGGATCATGGACCCGAACTTTCCGCTGGTCTGGCGGCTGCGCGGCGACGTCGCCGGCAGCGGCAGCCACGGCGATCTCGGGGCCCACCTGATCGATATGGCCCGCTATCTCGTCGGCGAGTTCGCTGAGGTCGTCGGCCATCAGGAGACGTTCGTCAAGCAGCGACCGGTGGAGACCGGGCTGAGCGAGCGCGGGCTGTCCGGCGTGGGGTCCGCCCGGGGGCGGAAGAAGCCCGTGACCGTCGATGACGCGACGATGTTCCTGGCCCGGTTCGCCAACGGCGCCCTGGGCACGTTCGAGGCGACGCGTTTCGCCCGTGGCCGCAAGAACGACCACGGCTTCGAACTGAACGGCGACAAAGGCTCGCTGGTCTTCCGGTTCGACCGGATGAACGAGTTGGAGTTCTTCGACGCGACCGCCCCGCACCACGTGCAGGGCTTCACCACGATCCAGGTCAGCGAAAGCGAGCACCCCTACGCCGGCGCCTATTGGCCGCCCGCCCACTGGACCGGCTACGAGCACGCATTCATCAACCAGTTGGCCGACGCCGTGACCTGCCTGGCCGGCGGCAGGGGCCGCATGAAGTTCCACCCGAACTTCCAGGACGGCCTGGCGAGCCAGCAGGTGCTCGACGCGGTGGAGCGGTCGGCCAAGTCGCGGCGATGGGTGAAAGTCGCCCGATAGCGTGTTTTCAGTTGACGATTTGACGTCTGGAATCTGACATCTGATATTCCCATTTCCGAATCACCCTTGAAGGAGCACCACGATGAAGCTCGGCGTCTTCACCCCGCTGTTCAACGACAAACCGTTTGCCGCCGCACTCGACTACATCGCCAGCCTCGGCCTGGATTCCGTCGAGGTCGGCACGGGCAATTACCCCGGCGGCAACCACTGCCCGCTGGATGAACTGGTCGCGTCCAAGGGCAAGGCCGCCGAGTGGAAGAAACAGATCACCAGCCGGGGCCTTACGCTCGAAGCGCTCTCCTGCCACGGCAACGCGTTGCACCCGGACAAGAAGTTCGCCAAGGCCAACCACGCCGTTCACCGCAAAACGATCAAACTGGCGGCCATGCTCGGCGTGCCGACGGTGGTCGAGTTCGCGGGTTGCCCCGGCGACAGCGACAAGGCCGCCAAGCCGAACTGGGTGACATGCGCCTGGCCGCCGGACTTTTCGGACGTCCTCAAGTGGCAGTGGGACAGGAAGGTGCTGCCGTACTGGACCACGGAGGCGAAGTTCGCCAAGGCCCACGGCGTGCGGATCGCCTTCGAGGCCCACCCCGGCTTCGTGGTCTACAACCCCGAGACGCTGCTCCGCCTGCGCGAAGCCTGCGGCGACAGCCTGGGCTGCAACTTCGACCCGTCGCACTTCTTCTGGCAGGGCATCGACCCGCTGGCGGCGGCCAAGGCGTTGCGCGAGTGCATCTTCCACGTTCACGCGAAGGACACGCGGATCGACCCGGAGAACTGCGCCGTCAACGGCAACCTGGACACCAAGGGCTACGACAAACTCGATCGGCGGAGCTGGATCTTCCGCACCGTCGGCTACGGCCACGGCGAGAGCTGGTGGCGGGACTTCGTGAGCACGCTGCGCGTCGGCGGCTACGACGGCGTCCTGTCGATTGAGCACGAAGACGCCCTGATGAGCCCGAAGGAAGGCTTCGAGAAGGCCGTCAGCTTCCTCAAGGGCGTGATGCTCCGCGAAGGCCTGCCGAAGATGTGGTGGGCGTGAGAGCGAATTCGGAATGCCGAATTCGGAATGCGGAATGAAGACAATGAAGAGACGCCGCCTCTCGTGGCGGCGTCTCTTCTGCGCAAAGGGGTTTGGCTGGGATACTGATCGGTGTTGGCTGATTGAGAAGGAGCCTCGCCATGGCACAGCCGCATCGGATAGTCAGACGCGTACTGCGATTCACGTTCCTGGCCGCGTTGTTCGCGGTGGTGAATTGCGGGCTGCCGTCCTGCGATAGCACGCATGATTCCGCCTTCAGCACGCAGCATCTTCTCACGGCCCAGCGCGGCGACCTGAAGAGCACGACCATCACGCCCGTTCTCAGCGAGCCGATATCTGCTGGCCGTAACGTGCTCTGGTGCGGCACGTTTCAGTTGGCGTGGAACGAGGTCCGTACGCTCGTCGGCGAGGACTTGCATTTCGACAACGATCCGCCGATGGCGACAGCCCTGAACAACGGCGGGTTCTCCCGTCGGGACCTGGATGACGATTCATTCGTCGCGCTGGCGGGCTTTGTGCGTGGCGGCATCTTTGCCAGGATCGACTCGGCGTTGAAAGCGAAATTTCGCGGCCAGGCCTCGCCGCACTATCTTCCACCTCCCAGCCTGACGCCGCGGCCACAGGATATCGTTGCCTACAGCTACCTGTTCAAGCACTTGGAGTTCGCGGTTCCGTTCGAGAAGGTTGACCAGGGCATGTCGTTCAAGGGCCGGAGCGTCGAAGCGTTCGGCCTGCCGACCTGGAAACCGGACCACGCGTCGCGCTACACCCAGGTGCTCATCCACGACTATCGCTCGGCTGACGACTTCGTCATCGAACTGAAAAGCACGGCGGCTGGCGATCGCCTTATCCTCGCGAAGGTCCCGCCGGGCGACACACTGGCGGCGACCGCTGCGGCCGTGCAGAAGCGGCTGACTACCAGGCCAGAGGCCATGTCGACAGGCGATACTCTGCTGGCCCCGAAGATGAACTTCGATCTGACCAGCGACTACCACGAACTCTGCGGCCGCCATCTCGTGGTCGCCAACCCGAAGGTGGCCAAGGACCTGTTGATTCTGTCAGCCGTGCAGAACATCCGGTTTCAAATCGACGAGAAGGGCGTCCGCTTGCGATCGGAATCTCACGTGTCTTTCGGTTGCAGCGCCGAGTATTCTCCCAGGCCGAAGCACGTTCTCATCTTCGACCAGCCCTTCGTCGTCCTGATGCAGCGGCAGGCGGCGTCGAACCCGTATTTCGCGCTGTGGGTGAGCAATGCAGAACTGCTGGAGAAGAGGTAGTTCGGCCATCTTCTGTCCCGGAGGGACATCTGGCAATAGCCCAGCGATTTATCGCTGGGGATATGATCGCCCCTATTGTGGTCAGTCCCGTAGGGACGGTTGAACGGCGGGCTCGCGGCCCGGACATCCAATCGTCCCTACGGGACTTCGGACGAGCTTGGGGGTATCGATCTCCCAGCGATAAATCGCTGGGCCATTTCCAACCGCCCCTGACGGGGCAAACACCGACCGTCAATCAGCCACTCTGTCTTTGGTCAGTCCGCCTTGAGGAACATGTCCAGCGACTTCATCTTCGGCAGTTTCTCGCCGGCGGGTAGTTTGATCTCGTACTCAGCCGGCAGGTCGGTTAGTTCCTTCGTGTCGGACTTTTCCGCCTTCCACTCCGGTGCATCGAACCAGGAATACGTCACCAGCAGTTTGCCGCCGGACAGTTTGGTTGGCCCGGCAGCCGAGACGCGGACCTTGTTCGCGCCCGGCACCAGGCCCGGCAACGACATCGGGTTAAGTTGGAACGTGGACTTGATCCGCTGGAAGCCGACGGTCCCTTCCCCTGCGCCGGCGATGTTGAGTTTCAGGCTGTATTCGTAGATCGGCGGGCCGCTCATCATCGGCAGCACGATCGTCGACAGGTCGCCGGCTGATGTGACGGCCGGGGCGTCCGGCTTGGTCGTCGGCCCGTCGGTGCTGGCCCACATCCGCTTGGCGTTGCCTGGCTTGCCGTCGTTGATCGGCGTCATCGTCAGCGTGCTGGTTGCGCCTTTCGGCAGGGCCACGGCCAGTTCGATCTCGACGACGGGGTAGGGGCTTTTCACCGATATCGTGACCGAAACCGACTTGGCGGCTGGGTCGGCGGTGAACATCGGGAACCCGCGGTTGCGGTCGATGTTGGTCATCGCCTTGAGGCCCTCGGCCTTGCCGCCCTGGTCGAACTGGGCATGGTTCGCGGGCGTCCACTCCAGGTATCCGTTGCCGTAGGTGCGATAGACGGCCTTGTTGAACGGGTTCGGCTTCTCCTGGCGATACGGCTCGAAATACTTGAAGTTGATGGTGTCAAACTTCTCGTTGTCGCCGGCCGCCATGTTGGCTGGGCCATACTTGATGAAGCTCGATGCGGTCAGCCATTTGCCGCCCGGCGCCCAAGTCCGCACATAGCGTTCGTTGGCTTTGAGTTTGATGTCCAGCACGCCCGGCGAGCAGCCGCCGGCCGGCTTGTCGGCCTCGCTGGCCGAGTTGATCTTGCCCTTGCTCGCGGCCGCGCACCACATCTCGACCAGCGTGCCGTGCCTGGTCACCAGCAGGCTCCAGGGCACGTCCTGGCCACCCGTCTCAGCCAGGAACTGGGCTCGCTGCTCCAGGCTTATCTCGTGATTGCGGGCGGTATAGACGAATTCCGGCCCGCAGCGTTTCTCCTCGACGGCTTTGCTCACCAGTGTCGGGTCCGCCTTGATCTCCTCGACCGATGCGACGTGCGGCGGGGTATCGCGGGTGGTCACGTAGAACGCGGTCATCGCGTCGAACAGGTGCCACCGGCCGTCGTACTTCACCTCCCACACCGTGTGGCCCCACTCCTTGGCCGCGCTGATGTTCGCCGCCCGCGTCTCGTAGCCGGCGGCCCGCAGGATGGTCCCGCAGATGGCTGCCTGCGACCCGCACAGGCTGCACCCGAAGGCGTTGATGCTCTTGAGCACGTCGCGCTGCCCGCCGCCCATGTTGCGATACGGGTAAACCACGCGGCGATACCAGTGATAGAAGTTCATCACCCGCTGCTCGTCGGTCTTCAACTCCGGCCGCTTGAACACGTCGTTGACGATTGTTTCCAGGCTGGACGTGTCGACATAGTCGCCCGCCAGCACCTTGGGCGTGTTGACCACCGGCGGGTCGCCCGCCCGCGCGGCGCTTGCCGCCAGAGCCAGGATCGCCATCGCCGCCAGCCATACGGTTGTCTTGAGCATGTCCGCGCTCTCCCGAAAGACTCAGTCTATCACGGTCGCCTCACAGCGTCTCGACGGTGATGTTCGTATTGGAGTAGATGCACATCTCGCCGGCGATGGTCAGCGACTCGCGGACGATCTGCTCGGCGGACAGGCTCGTGTGTCGCAGCAGGGCGCGGGCGGCGGCTGCGGCGAACGGGCCGCCCGAGCCGATCGACACCACGCCGTCG
>JAQTVL010000630.1 GCA_028706835.1 Phycisphaerae bacterium
GGCGGCGTCGGTGGCGATGCTGGCTGCGGGCGTGCTGGCGCTGGCCGGCTCGCTGACGCCGGCCCCGTCCGGGCACGGGACGCACACGCAACTCGGGCTGTCGCAGTGCAGCGCCGAGATGCTGCTGAGCCGGCCTTGCCCGAGCTGCGGCATGACCACCGCGTTTGCGTTCTTCGTCCGCGGCGACCTGGCGGCTGCGCTGCACGCCCAGGTGCTCGGCACGATCCTGGCTGCGACGATGCTGATGGCGGCCCTCGGGGCTGCGACCACGGTCCTGACCGGCGTGACGTTCGGCCCGGTGCTGCGACGGATTTTCGTCGAGCGGATCGCGTGGCTGTACCTGCTGGTGGGGCTGGGGCTGGGGAGTTGGGCGCTCAAGGCGTTCGTGACGGGGTGAGGAAAGCGGTCAGCGGTCAGCTCTCAGCGTTCAGCCATCCGGTTCTTGCTGAAGGCTGAATGCTGAGAGATGAACGCTGAAGATGGTCCCGCGGGTAAACGGGCAAGAGTTCGCACAGGGTATTTTCGACCTCATTCCATACATTCGCCCGTTGGGTGCATCGGTTGTGCTGGGAGCTTGAAGGAGTCTGCGGGATGCGACGAATCTTCGCCTTGTTCGCCCTGGCGGGCGTGCCGCTCGCCCTGACCGGGTGCGGGGCGCTGCTCTATGGCAGCGGCGTGCCCGAAGTGATGACCACGCGGAGCGTGCCACCCGAGTACAGCGGCCTGCCCGGCCACAAGCTCGCCGTGGTCGTGCGGACGCTGGAACAGACCGACTGGGAGCATCCGGAGCTGCCCGGCGACCTGGAGCGGTTCGTGCTCAACCGGTTCAAGCAGGACCTCGGCAAGGTCACGCTGGTCAGCCAGGCCGAGGTGCAGCGCTACAAGGACCAGCACCAGCGCTGGACCGACACGCCGGAGGTGGAGGTCGGCCGAAAGTTCAAGGCCGACATGGTGCTCTACATCAACGTGGACTTCTATTCGCCGTCGCAGTCGGACCCGATGCACTACATGCAGGGCAAGCTGACCTGCCGCTGCCTGCTCTACGACTGCGCTTCCGGCGAGCGGCTGTGGGAGAAGCCGGACCTGACGGTCCAGTTCCCGCCGAAGTCGATGTCCGGGGGCATCACCACCAGCCCGCAGAAGAACAAGACGCAGTTGATGATGACATTCAGCGAGAAGCTGACGCAATGCTTCTACCGCCACTGGGAGTCGGACAATGAGTAAGAACAGAAGCGGTCAGCGGTCAGCGGCCAGCGGTCAGCAGGGCGTGCTCCGTCTCGCCCTGCTCGCCTTGCTGCCGCTGCTCCTGGGCGGCTGCAACATCGGCGCGGCGATCGGGCTGATGTTCTACGACCCGCAGGAGAAGGCGGAGTACAAGCTGGCCAAGGGCCCGCTGCTGGTGGTGGTGGAGGACTACGCCGGCTCCGGCGGCGACCCGACGATTCGGTATCACCTGACCCGCACGATCAGCGACCAGCTCACCAAGGAGGGCGTCAACAAGCAGATCATCCCGGACAAGACCTTGTGGGACTTCCAGAAGTCCCACCCGGTGTCCGCCCGGTGGGACGAGCGGAAGCTGGGCAAGGAGCTCAAGGCTGAGCAGGTCGTACACGTGCAGATGGAGCCGTATATCGTCGCGCCGACCGCCACTGACCCGGGCGAGTACGCCAGGCTGGCCGCCACTGTCCGCGTCATTGACGTCGAGACCGGCGATCAGCTCTGGCCGTTGGAAGGCAAAGGCCGGGAGGTCAACTTCGAGCTGCCGCCGGCGGATCTGCACGGCGTCCAGCCGGGCGCGGAGTTGAAGCGCGACCTGGCCAAGGGCCTCGGCGACAAGATCGCCAAGCTGTTCTACTGGCACAGGCTGACCGACACGGAGGCCTCGCACCGGGCCGTCGAGGAGCGACAGCGATAGTGAGTCATCACGCCCCGACGCTTGTCATCCACCTGGTCGATCGCGACAGCCCGCCGATCGCCGCGGCCGCCATTGGGCTGCTGCGGTCCCGGCTGGACCCGTTGCGATGGCGGCATCGCGTGGTCGCCTTGGCGGCTGGGCCGCACGCGGATTGGCTGACGCGCGAACGCATCCCGTTTGAGGCGGTTCCGCTTCGCGGGCGGAGCGAGCCGCTGCGATCGCTGGCGCTGGGGCGGTGGCTGGGGAGACTGGCACCCGGAACCTATGGTTCCGGGCTTGGCCAGGAAAAAGGGTCAGACGCCATTTTGGTCCACGCCCACAGCCCGCGGGCTGCCTCCTGCGCCGCGGTGGCCGCCGTGCCGCGCCGGGCGCTGCGGGCTGCGCCTGTCCTGGCGGAGTTGTACCGCCAACCCGAAGACCGTCCGATCCGCTGGCTGGCCAAGGCGTCTGCGCGACTCGATCTTCGCCTGGCGGCCCGCTCCGCTGCCGTGGCGTCGTTCGCGACGGCGGCCGGCTTCGACCCGTCGCGCGTGGCGATCGTGCCGCCGGCGGTCGATCCCGCCAGGCTGATCGGCGTCGATCGCCAGGCGATCCGCCACGACCTCGGGCTGACGGCTGCGAACTCGCCCGTGCTGCTGGCCTCCGGCTGGTGTCATCGCCGCGACGACCAGAAGCTCGCCCTGTGGGCGGCGGCCATCCTGAGCATGTTGCACCCGGACCTACGCATCATCGTCCCCGGCGACGGCCCGGACCTCGGCACATTGTCCCGCTGGATTTCGCAAGCCGGCTTCGGCCACATCGCCATCCTGCCCGGCCGGCGGCTTGCGTGGCCGCAGTTGCTTTCCGTCGCCGACGTTCTGATCCACGCCGGCAGCAAAGGCCTCGACGGCTGCGGCGGCTTCGAGTCCGAGACGACCCCGATCGCCTGGGCTGCCCTGGCCGGCGTGCCGGTGGTGGCTGCGGAACTCGCCGGTGTGACGGAGCTGGTCCGCGATG
>JAQTVL010000631.1 GCA_028706835.1 Phycisphaerae bacterium
CGGCTTGCGATAACTGCGGAGGAGGCATGAAGCGGTCCTGGGTTCTGCCGGTGCTGATCGTGCTGGCACTCGCGGGGGTGCTGCTGGCGATCTACCTCAGTCGAGCCTCGTGGGCCGGCGTCGACGATCGAGTCGTCGGCAAGTTCGCCACGGAGGCGGGCCGGCCACCCGTGGAGCCGCGGATCAGCGGCGACCTGCTGCTGTTCTTCTTCCTGCTGGCGGGCGCCGTCGGCGGCTTCGTCGCCGGGTACGTCTTCCGGGGCCTGTTTCCGCCGCGGGCGAAGAAGGGCAATGATGGCGAATGACGAACTTCCTTTTGTGGAGTGCGGTAGCGCAGCTACCGCTTTCGCTGCGCGGCGCGATCTCGCGCCCGCCAAAGCGGTAGCTGCGCTACCGCACTCCACAAACGGCGAAGACAAGACAGGACACCTCGGCGAGGCCCCCCATGCATGACTTCGCCCAGAACCGCCCGCCGCTACCCGACTCGCGCCGCGAACTCGACGTTCGCGTGAAACTCATCCTCGCGCTCGCGGCGATCGCGGCGGTCGTGCTGTCGTCCAAGCCGACGCTACCCCTCGCCGTGCTCGCGGCTTGCCTCTTCGCGGGTATCGCTTTGGGTTTGCCGATTCGCAAACTACTCGCCCGATTCGCGGGTCCGTTCGCCGTGGCGCTTTTCGTCGGATTGCTCCTGCTGTTCACGACGCGCGGGACGCCGCTGTTCACCGTCCGCCCGCTGCGATGGGCCTGGACCGCGACGCGCGAGGGCGCCGCCGCCGGCGAACTTGTCGCCGCCCGCGTGCTCGGTTCGGTCGCGGTGATCGTGCTGCTGTGCTCGTTCACCGCGGCCTGGCAGATGTTCGCCGCGATGCGCTGGGCGAGATGCCCGCGGACGCTGGTGGAGATCGCCGCGCTGATGTACCGGCACATCTTCTCGCTGCTCGAATCAGCCGGCAGCGTGATGGCCGCCCAGAAGGTTCGGCTCGGCTACGCGACCGTCCGCGGCGCGATGCGGTCTGCGGGCAGCATGGCCGGCATCGTCGTGCTGCGAGCGATCGACCAGGCGGCCAGATCGCACGACGCGATGCTGGCTCGCGGCTATCGCGATTCCCTCCAGATCGCCCCGCTTCCCCGCCTGGGCTGGCGGAACTGGCTGTTGACGGTCGGCTGGTTAACGCTGCTCGCCGGGGCATTCCTCGCGGCGGAAAGGTGGACGAAATGAGCATTCCGTACTACCGAACGTCTTTGCGGGCGCAGCCCGCTTTGGAGTGCGGGGACGAAGGCCCCGCTTTGGGTGAAACGCCACGCGGCGGCCTCGACACCGCACTCCACAAACAGCGAAGAAATACAGAGCGAGGGAGTACCGGCGTGAGCGTGCCCAGCGACGACATCGCGATCCAGGCGGCCGGCGTGACGTTCGCCTACCCGGACGGCACGCGGGCGCTCGACGGCGTCGATTTCGCGGCGCACGGCGGCGAGTTCCTCGCCGTCGTCGGGGCCAACGGCTCCGGCAAGACCACGCTGATGCGCGTGCTGATGCGGCTGCTCCGACCCCAGGCCGGCCGGGTGACGCTCGGCGAACGCGATATCGCAACGTTGCCGGCCGGCGAGTTGTACGCCCGCATCGGCATGGTGTTTCAGAACCCGTCGGACCAGTTGTTCGCCGCGACGGTCGAGCAGGACGTGGCGTTCGGCCCGCGGAATCTCGGCCTGCCCGAACGCGAGGTGGCGGAGTGCGTCGAGGCGGCGCTCGCGGATGTCGGCGCGGCGGCATTGCGCGATCGGCCGATCCACCACCTGAGCTTCGGCGAGCAGAAGCGAGTGTGCCTGGCGGGCGTACTGGCGATGAAACCGGCGATCCTGGTGCTCGACGAGCCGACCGCGGGGTTGGACCCGATCGGCGAGATGCAGATGATCGAGTTGCTGCGCCGCCTCAACCGCGAGCAGAACGTGACGATGATCGTCGCAACGCATGAACTGGACCTCCTGGCGTCGGCTGCGAACCGGCTTTGCGTGCTGGCCCGCGGGCAGGTGGTACGGCAAGGCCCGCCGGGCGAAATCCTGACCGACACGGAGTCGGCGACGGCGATGGGTCTGCGGCTGCCGCTGATCGCACAGTTGTTCCACGAACTGACACGCGACGGACTGGCCGCCCAGCCGCTGCCGCTAAGCATCGAGCAGGCGCGGGCGGCGATTGCAGGGTGGATGGCCAAGGGACCCTCATGACGTTGCGATCGGGCATTACGACGGGCACCTGTGCCGCCGCCGCCGCGATGGCGGCGACGACCGTGCTGCTCGGGCAGCCCGCGCCGACGGAGGTGCTTGTTGCGCTGCCCGACGGCCGGACGATCCCCGTGCCGGTACTGTACTCCCGGGCCGATGTCCAGGCCGCCACGGCAGCCGTTCGCAAAGACGCCGGTGACGACCCCGATGTGACGGATGGCCTGTCGATCGTGGCGACGGTGTCGTGGGCACTGGCCGGGGACATCACATTCGCGGCGGGCGAGGGAGTCGGCACCGTCACCAAGCCGGGCCTGCAAGTCCCGCCGGGTGAGCCGGCCATCAATCCCGTGCCGCGGGTGATGATCCGCCAGGCCGTGCGCTCACTCACCGGTCGGCCGATGCGCGTCGAGGTGTCGATCCCCGGCGGGCGCGAGGTGGCGGCCAAGACGTTCAACCCAAGGCTGGGCGTGGTTGGCGGGCTGTCGATTCTGGGCACGACCGGCATTGTCCGGCCGTACTGCGTGGCGGCACTGCGGGCGGCGCTGCGGTGCTCGCTGGACGTAGCGGCGGCCTGCGGCGTGACGGCGCCGGTGCTTGTGCCGGGCAACATCGGGGCAAAAGCGGCGAGCGCGAATTTCGCCCTCCGCGACGAGCAGGTGATCGAGGTCGGCAACGAGTGGGGGTATGTAG
>JAQTVL010000082.1 GCA_028706835.1 Phycisphaerae bacterium
GCCGGGCGTTGGAGAACATCCGGGCGGTGCTGGTCGCCGCCGGGGCGGACATGCGGGACGTGGTGAAGGTGGGCGTCTTTCTCGCGAATATCGCCGACGCCAAGGCGATGAACGAGGTCTACGCCGAGTTCTTCGCGAGCAACCCGCCGGCCCGCACGACCGTCGGCGCGGCCCTGCCCGGCGGGGCATTGGTCGAAATCGACGCGGTAGCCTTGCTACCGGGGTGAAGAACAGTTACTTGCCCGCTGCCTTCTTCCACGGCAGCGTGCAGCCGATCTGCCGCGGCTTGTCCTTCTGCACGGCGCCGATGTCTGACCACTTCGCAGCCGGGTTGTCGGGCTGAGTGCTCGGCGTCGCGGCCCCCAGCGCCGGGCTGCCGGCCTTGGGCGAAAAGTCGCCCTTCTCCGGGGCCGCCAGCATCGGGTCGCCGATCGCGTTCTTGCCCGGCGAGCCGATCTGCTTGAGGAAGTCATCGACCTTCAGCTTGCCGTCCTTGCCGTAGGCCACCTGGTAGTCCAGCGGCGAACTGAACAGGTTGCCCGTCATGGTTAGCCCGGCGGCGCTGTCCTCGGCGACGGTGAACACCTGGCGCTTGGCCGCGATGAGGAAGATGTTGTTGCGGAACGTCGCGCCGGAACTCTTGCTCTTTATCTCGACGACGTTGTTGATCTTGTCCGGGCGGGTGTTCACGAACGTGTTGTGCTCGAACAGCACGTTCTTGCACGGCGTGCCCTCGTCGCCCTTGCTCTTGTCGCCGTAGGTCCACTCGATCACCTCGCGATAGCCGCTGCCCCGCGGCCCGTCGACGCAGTCGTTGTAGACCACATTGCCGCGGAACACGCAATCCTGGGCGCCCATCAGCGAGAAGCCCTGGGCGTTGTTCCGCAGCAGGCAGTTCTCGACCAGCGCGTTCCTGATCCCGCCGCCGGCTGCGTTCAACTGCATGCCGCTGTTGCCGTGGTTGTCCTCGCTGGTCACGTTGCGAACGACCGCATTGTGGCAGCCGACCTGGAGATACAGCCCGTGCGACCCGCCGGAGTCGTGCAGGTGGCAGTTCTCGATCGTCAGGTATTCCGTGCCGAACGAGAAGATCGTCTCCATGCCGGTGTGATGCACTTCGCAGTTGCGGATCGTGATGTGATGGCCGAGCAGCGGCTTGCCGTCGGCGGTCCGCCGCCCGGAGGCCGCCGAGATCTTCATCCCGTAGTGCGTCTTGTTGGTGATGTCCAGGCCGTCGAACACGATGTAGCTGTAGCCGTTGGGCGTGACGCCCCAGTCGCTGCCCGCGCCGTCGATCTGGACGTGCTCGTCCTTGTAGTTGCGGAACGTGATCGGTTTGTCGGCTGTGCCGTCGGCCGAGGGCGCCAGGCCGACCGTGCCGGTGGTCTTGCAGACGTATTGCCCGGCGCGGAAGAACAGCGTGTCGCCGGCGACGAGCTTTGCCGCCGCTTTGATCGGGCTCTTGAACGGCTTCTCCAGCGTGCCGGGGTTGGCGTCGTCGCCGTCGGGGGCGACGTAATAGTCGGTCGCCAGGGCAGGGGCTGTCAGGCACAGCAGCATGGCCGATAGCAGCGTTCGTCGGGTCATGGGCGATCCTTCCTTGAAGTATCCGATCCTCGCCTTAACACCAGGGCGATCGATGCCATCACGTATCGTCCGAGCGTCCGGCGATCGTCGCGGCTCCACAGCAGGTCCGTCAGCAGCAGCAGCACGATCGCCGAAAGGGTCGCAGCCGCCAGGATGTAGTCGCCAATGTAACGCCAGGCCGTCGGAACCGCCAGCAGCAACGGGGCCAACAGGAGCGGCACGTCACGAGCGGTCAGCCAGGCGCGACGCTCGCGCGACCGCCCCACGAAGACCAACAGCACGCACATCGCAACAGCGGCGCCCAAGGCAGCCGACTGGGCGGCGCCGGTCGCCCAGCCGATCCGCACCAGCCAGACGGACGATCCCGCGTGGACGGCCAGCCCCACCGCCGCCGCGACCATGAGCACCCGGCTGTTGGCCAGCAGATAGGCCTGGGCGATCGGCAGGCAGAGGTGGATCATCCACATGAACATCATCAGCAGCCAGGGCATCAGGGGGGCGGCGCCGACGTACTTGCCCGGCAGCAGGGCCTCGATGCCGTAACGGAACAGCACCAGCAGGGCGGCGAGGATCCACAGCGGCCACCCGCTGAGGCGGAAGACCAGCCCGAGCTGCGCGACTGCCTGGTCGCGCAGCCCTCGCGCCCACAGGTGGTTGGCGCTGTTCTGGGCGGCGGGCCAGACGGCCAATGCCAGCAGTTGCACCGCCTGCATCAGATCGCGGGACAGGGCGAACAGGCCGGCCTCGGCGTTGCCGTGCAGTTTGTTGAGGTACCACAGCCCGAAGATCAGGAACAGCATCCACAGTATGTTGGAGACGGTCATGAAACTGGAGAACCGCAGCAGTTGGCTGGCCGTCTGGCGGAACGACAGTTCCATCGGCTGATGTTGGCCCTGCCATTGCGACAGATGTCGGATGAGTCCCAGGCCGATCCACACCGCCGACACCAGCAGGCTGACGCCATAGGCAACGGTGAGGACGGAGGCGGCGCCGGGCCACTGAACCATGTGGCCGGCGCGGAAGGTGACCTTGCCGGCGAGGAACAGCCCGGCGAGGCCGAAGGCCAGGAACGTCACGCCGTGCAGGAACTCAGAGGCCGCCATCGCGCGGTACATCCGCAGCCCGCGGAGCGTGCCCTGAAGGTTCAGGTAAAGCGATAGCACGAGTGTTACCAGCAGGCAGGCCAGGGTGATCCGGAGCAGATAGGCCGCCGTGGGCGGCGCGGCGCCTGCCGCGGCGGCGGCGCCCTCGAAACTGAACGACGCCATCCACGGCGAGACGGCGGCCAGCGCCAGCGTCAGCCCGGCGGTGATGAACGTGGCCAGCCAGAGCCCGCGGCGGACGAACTGGGCGAGTTGCCCGGCCTGTTCATAGTGCGGCACATAGCGTTCGATGCCCACGGGCACGCCCAGCCGGGCGATCGCGCTGAGCAGGTTGATCAACTGGAGCGCCAGCCGCTGAAGGCCGTACTCCGTCTGGTCGATCAGGTAGGCGAAGGCGATCATGCGGGCCAGCCCGAGCATGCGCACGGCCAGGATGGTCGGCAGGTAGACGCGGAAGCTGCCGCCGAGGGTGCTCGGCGCGAACAGCCAGCCGGGAGGCGGAGGGGCCGCCGGCGCCGGGGCGGGGGCAGCCTCGGGGAACCTTTCAATCAGCGGCGTGCCGGGCTCGTCGCCGGGCTCCGACTCGAGCGGCTCGTCCGGTTTCGGCGGCGTAATCATCGAGCGGCTCCGGGCCGGTCGGCCGACCGGACGGCGTGGCTCACGGCGGTTCTGCCTGGAGCCAGCCCGGTCGGCTGAGGGCGAAGCTGGTGGTAGAGCCCGACGACCAGGCCCCCGGTGAGCAGGAACATGCCGTTGGGGAACGGCGACGAGGTGGTCAGGCGGAACATGGAATCGATGAAGAATGCGGTCCAGACGATCCAGAAGAACACGACAAACCGCCGGTCGAAGTAGCCGACCGCGGTCGGCGGGATGATGCGATAGAGGCGAATCGACACGGCCAGCAGGCCGAACACCAGCATCAGGTATGCGGCCGCCCCGACGACGCCGGTCTCCGCCAGCATCGAAAGGAAGTTGTTGTGCTCGACGGCGTAGGAACCATAGGTAGCCGCCGGCGAGGCGATCCGACGCATCCGCTCGGACTGACCAGCGGCCTCCTGGAACCGGCCCAGCCCGACGCCGGCCAGCGGGTGGTCGGCGGCCAGTTCCAGGCTGACCATCGCCAGTTCCGTGCGATTGATGATCGGCTCCTTCGCGGTGACGCCGCCGCGTTCGCGCTGCGGGCTGGTCAACCGGTCCCAGTTGACGGCGACGGCCACCACCAGGCCCGCGACCAGGAGCATCGTCAGCACGTAACGGATGTGCCGCGTCCGCGGCCACAGCCAGATCGCGACCAGGGAACATACGAGGAACGCCAGCCAGATCGACCGCGTCAGCGTCCAGGCGATCAGCAACGGGAGCGGCAGCGAAATCAGCACGATGGGGATCGCCAGCCAGAATCGCGTCTTGCTTGCCAGCAGCAGGTTGGCGAACAGGCAGATCACCAGCGTCAGGCCCATGTCCGGGGCGTTGAGGAACGGCCCGCGGACGCGTTCCTGGTGAATGCCCAGGGTTGGATCGAGGATGTACTTGGGCCAGACCAGGGCGTCCCAGCCGAACTTCTCGCCCAGGCCGACGATCGTCAGGTACAGCCCGAACAGCGTGAAGAACGTCAGCAGCGTGCGAATCTGGCGCTCGTTGCGGACCGCGCAGACCGCCATGAAGAACACGGCTGCGGGGAACAGGAACCCGGCGAAGAACCGGTAGTAGGGCGGGCCGATGGCGACCTGGGCGTCCAGCATCGGCGAGGCCCGCCACCCGCCGAGTTGCGCTGCCAGGGCGCACCAGCCGACCAGCAGGACAAGGATCGTTCCGACGACGGGCGGCCAGCGGAGCTGCACCCGGCCGAGGAATACCGCGATGACGAACAGCGCGACGATGCCGACGAGCAGGATGCGGTCAGCCGTCAGGTTGAAGAACCCCGGCACCTCCAATGTCCAGAAGAAGGTGGAGAACACCGACGCGACGGCCAGCCAGACCAGCAGCAGCGTCAGCAGGTTGCCGTAGTGGATGAGCAGCAGCCCGCCGGCCAGAGCCCCGATCGAGCCGAGCACCCACGGCACGGCGGCCGGCGGCAGGAAGAACAGGGGGACGCAGACGGCTGCGGCCAGCGCCAGCACGATCGCGATGTTCAGCGAATTGTGGGGTGAGGCCTGGGCGTCCATAAGACGTAGCTTTCAGCATTCAGCGATCAGCACTCAGCCTGAGGCATTCAAAGCGGGGCGCGGCCATCGTTGCGGACCGCTGAAAGCCGGTCGCTGACAGCTTCTTCTCAGCTTCTGCTGTAGAGGAACCGCGGGACCGGGTAGCGGCGCTTGTTCAGGACGACGCCGAGCACGCGGCCTCGGCCGAGTTCGATCCGCTTCTTGGCCTCCGCCAGCGACTCCCGCCGGGTCGCGCCGGCCTCGGCCACCAGCACCACGCCGTCGAACAGCGGGGCGAGGATCTGGGCGTCCGGGAACAGGTTGGCGGCGGAGCAGTCGCACAGCAGGTATTCGTGGCGTTCCGCCAACTGGGCGATCAGGTCGCGAAGCTTGTCGCCGGCGACCACCGGCAGCGCCGCGTCCGGACGGGCGCCCGACGGATAAAGCGTCAGGTTGGCCGACGCCACCGGCTGGGCGACCTGATCGAGCGTCGCGCGTCCCGCCAGCACGTCGGCCAGCCCGGGTTCCGGGTTGGCGCCGAGCAGCCGGGCGAGTTGCGGGTATCGCAGGTTCAGGTCGATCAGGGCGATCCGGCGGTTGTAGTGGATGGTCGCCCCGGTGATGGCGGCGCCCGCCACCAGCGTCGAGACGCCCTCCTTCCGCCCGGCGGCCGTGAACAATACGCTTCGCACCGACGAGGCCGACTCGGCGAACACGGCGCCCCAGACCTGGTCGAACCCCGGCTGGGCCGACGCGCGAACCTTCGCCCCGACGGCGGACTGCGAGGAGTCAGGCGCTTCAATCGATGCGTTCATCTCGTCCATGGTTCACCTGAAATCTGCGAATAGGACTCATAGGACCTATGGGACGCATGGGATTCACGGGGCCGATAGGCCGCATCGGTCCTGTACGTCGCATTCTTCTGCCGTCAGCTTCCGCCCTGCACGGGCCGGCGGACCGCCTTGCTCACCGACGCCAACACCGGCACGCCGAGGTAGCGCTCCACGTCCTCGGTCGACTTGACCGTGTGGTCGTAGAAGTCCGCCAGGAACACGTACGTCAACGCCAGCAGCACCGCCACCACCGAGGCGATCAGCATGTTCAGCCAGCGAACCGGGCGAACCGGCTCGTCCGGCGTGGCCACCTGGGCGTCCACGCACTTGAGCTTGGAGAACGCCAGCGAGCCGAGATAGGCCTGCCGGGCCCGGTTGGCTTCGCTCAACTGGCGTTGCCAGTCCTGTTCGAGGGTCGTCCGCTCGGCGTCGAGCCGGGTGAGTTTCGCGATCTCGCTGCCCAGCGCCGTCGAACCGCCGACCGTCGACCCGGCGCCGGCCTCGGCGCTAAGCCGGTTGATCTCTGTCTGCGTGTTAATCAGGCCGGACTTCAGGGCGCCGAGCAACTGCTCCCGCAGGCCGTCGATCTGCGCCTTGGTCTGCTTGAGCGGCTCGAAATCGGCGGTGTACTGCTGCTCCATCTGGATTCGGCTGGCGGACTTCTCCGCCAGTTGGCGGGTGCACTCAGTTACCGCGGGGTTGTCCTTGCGAATCCGCTCCGGGATGGGAATCTGCTCCAGCCAGGCCTTCGGGTCGTCCTTGGCCTTCTCGATCCGCCTGATCGACACGTCGATGTCCTCGGCCAGCTTCTTGAGGCCCGCCAGTTCGACCGTGGCGGCGGCCGCCCGCTCCTGGCCGGTCGTTCGCACCCGCCCCTCGCCCACGTCGCCCGCCGGGTTCTTCACCAGGCTGATAATCGTGGTTGCGGTGGGCCCGAGCTGGTTGATGCAGTCGGCATAATTCTTTCGGGCGGGGTCGTAGCGCTTCTCGATGTCTGCCTGGCTGTCGCCGGCGGCGAGCATCCGGTCCTTGAGGATTCGCAACACCTGCTCGTGGTAGGCGTAGATGAACTCCTGGGTGAGGAGGTCGGCCCGCTGCCTGGCCAGCGCAGCCGTGGCGTCATCGGCGGCCTTGCCGGTCAGTTTCGAGGGTAGGTCGGCACTGTTGGCGCGGACGAAAATGGTGAAGATCTGGCTCTTGCCGGTGGTCTGCCCGCCCGGCACTTCCATGCGGACCTGCTTGCGGAAGGCCTTCAGGTCGTCCTGCGAAACCTTGGCCGCGGCCTTATCGATCTCCTGCGCCTCCCGGATCGCCGCATCAGGCTTGCCCACGCTGGCGGGCGGATTGTCCGCGTCCACCGGCAGCGGCCAGATGCGGGCGTTGGCCTTGGCCAGCCCCGGAGTCTGCACTCGGGCCAGCGTTCGGCGGAGCACCGTGTCGCCGGTCAGAATCTCATACTGCGTCTTGAGCACGACCTCCCAGACGGAGTCGCTGCGGATGTCGCCGGACAGGGACTGATCCGCCTCGCTGATCGGCGACATGATCGTCACGTGGGTCTCGTAGACCCTGGCCATGTAGTCCGTGGCGAACCACATGCCGACGACGATCAGGACCACGATCGCCAGGGCGGATATCCAGCGGGTGAACAGCACGCGCAGGATGTCCCGGATCGTACGATGTTGCCAGCTCTCGGCCATCGGTTCACCTTTCAGGATGCCAATGACGAATGTCCAATGACGAATGAATCGTCGCCCCATTGGTCATTCGTCATTTGACATTCATTTGTCATTCGTCATTCCGTCCTTCGTCGTTTGCGCCGCTACTTCAACCAGTCGACGCTGTCGCTCACGCTGTAGCCGGCCGACGACGAGAACGGGACCACGCGGTAAATGCTCTCGCTGAATACGGTCCGAATCCAATCGGCGTTCTTGGCCAGTTGCGTGGACGGGATGAAGATGATGTCGTCGTCCTGGACGAACGGGTCGAAGCGGTGGGCGGCGTAATCGACGGGCTTGTTGGCGGCCGCCTGGCTGCCCAGGCCGTCGGTCAGGTAACGGATGTTGAGCACCGCGCCGGTTGGCACGGGGAAGCCGCGGCGGCGGATCAGCAGCACCTTGGTCGAGTCCGCCCGCGAGCGGAGCATCCCGCCCGCGCTGGCGATCACCTGTGTCAGCGTGGCGTGATGGCGCACGTTGTGCAGCCCCGGCCGATTCACCTCGCCGAGCACGTAGACCTTCAGCGGGGCGACGTTGAGGAGGTTCACGCTGACCTCGATGCCCTCGATGCCCGCCTTGCGATACTCCGTGTTCAGCGACTCGATCAGCTCGGGGATCGTCAGCCCGTAGGCCAGCACGTTGGACACGTAGGGCAGGCTCAGCCGGCCGTCCGGCGCGACCGGCACCAGCCGCGATTGGCCTCGCGGCGAGGTCGTGATCGCCTGCTTGAGCTCGGAGACCTTGACGTTAGCCGACTCAACGACGACCGTGAACTCCGGGTTCTTGATGACCTTCTTGTATTCCGCATCGAGCTTGCCACGCAGTTCCGCAGCCGTCAGCCCGGCGGACTTGATCGGGTCCGCGATCAGCAGGAATGTCAGCTTTCCGTCGCTGGGGATCGACAGCGTCTGGTTCAGCTCCGGCTGAAACGGGAACCGGATATTGACGCGGTCTTCGATCTGAAGTTTATAGTCGGAATTCTGGACGTCGTGGCGGACCTGGTAGATCACCTCCAGCTCGTCGCCGAAGTTCAGCCGATAGCCGGGCAGTTGCATCCGCGCCTGGGCGCGGGGCTCCGCCGGGCCGGCCGGCTGGAAGAACTCGGCGGGGACGCCCTCCTGCGCGCCCGGCTTCGGCGCCGACGAGGGCCCGCAGCCAGCCAGCACGCTGGCGCCAGCCAGCACGATCATTGCCGCACGGGTGAGTCGGTTCATGGTTGTCATCTTTCAAAGGTCCGTCATTCGTCGCGCTCGCCCGCTACGGCACGATGATCGCGTCGGGCACGATTCGCAGCACCTGGGCCAATCCGCCCCGGGCCTCCTGCCAGGTCGGATACAGCCCGACCTGCACGAGATGATACTTCATCCGCGAGTCCTGCACCCACCGAGCGGGCAGGCCCGCCCGGCGGAGTTCCTCCACCTGGCGCTGGGCCTTGCCGAACTCCAGGTACGCCCCGCACTGGATCGTGTACCCGTCGACCGCCAGATATCGCCGGGCCAGCGGCTCGTACGACGACGCCGGGAACAGGTGCACCAACTGGGCGAACCACCCCTGGGCCTCGTGCCACCGCCCCTGGCGGGCGTGGCACTGCCCCAGCCGGTACAGCACGACGTCCTTCGGCGAGTCGTTCGGCAGCTTCTCGGCCACCGCCTGGTAATGCTGCGCCGCCGTCGCCATCTGCCCCTGCTCGAAGGCCAGGTTGCCCAGCGACACCTCCGCCAGCGGTTCGAGGTCCGATCGGCTGGCATTCTTGACCGCGTCTTCGAAATCCGCTTTGGCCCGCGCCCGATCCTTCAACGCCGCATACGCCAGGCCCCGGAGATAATACGCTTCGCCGGCGGCCTCCGTGTTGCCGTAGCTGGCCAGGAACGAATCGGTCCTGGATACCGTGCCGCGAAAATCCCCGGCCCGATAGGTCGTATCGATCTGCTTAAGCAGAATCACGCCCGACGGAGGCAGCTTGCCCACGCAGGCGGGGAGCACGATGATGGCCGGCCAGAGCGTCAGCCAGATTAGGGTCCGCCGCACGAGCGTAATTCCTGGTCAGAGAAAAGCTTGATTCCCGAACGCCGCCGCACATTTTATCGGCCAACCCGCCTGTGCGGAACCATTATTTTGGCGATGTCCATGGTGGCCCCGAAATCCTGGCGGGCTGAACAGGGGGCTACCGCGGCGGGCCGGTTGTGTTGCCGACGTGGAAACTGGCGGCGGCGAGCACTGAGCGGGGTTCGCTGGTCAGGTCCGACAAGCGGCGGACCAGCTCGTCCGCGGCGGCCTGGCCGATCGCGAACGTGTCCATCGTGGCCGTCGTCGGCGAGAATGAAGCCATCCGCTGGCCGACGGCGTCGAGTCCCTCAATCCGCTCGTTCGCGGGCAGCACGGCAGCTCCGGGTATTGCGGCAAGTGACTGGTTGGCGTCCAACCATTCCTGCCAGCTTACCATTACTTCCAACGCCACCGCCGACACATCCGTGCCGACGCGAACGCCGTTGGTCTCCAATTCGTGCAGCACCAGCCAGGTTGCGTGACGGACCAGCAGCGCGGTCGGCCGATCAGCCGGCGGCATCGCGGCGAATCGCCTTGCGCTCTGCCGCCAATCCCTCAGGTTCCAGGCCGGCAGCATCCATTCGTGCGGAGGGTTGATGCCGTGGGCCAACATCTCGCTCACATACCAGTCATACCGCGGCTCCGGCCTCTCGGGCGGGTCTGCCACGTAATACTTGCCCGAAAACCCGATCCGCCGGTGCCCCAATGTCCACAGGTGCTCGATGGCCGCCCGCACCGCCGCGCGGTGGTCCGGAATGATCGTCGAGCAATTGGCATACGGCTTGCTCCGCTCCATCAGGACGACCGGCATCGTCCGGCCGATCGTTTCCAGCGGCTCAGGCGCCTCGACGTTCATCGCCACCAGGCCGGCCAGTTGCGACAGGTCGGCCGACTCCAGTCGCCGCTGCGCCAAGTGCGGACCCTCGTCGACCTCTGTCCGCAGCAACTGCACTCCAACTCCCTGCTCAGCCAACCGCAGGGCCAAGCCAAGAAACATCTCGCGGTAGACTCTGGCGTGCAGAAACGACTCCGAATGAAGGTCCGACAACAGCCCGACCATCCGGGCGCCACTCAGAACCCGACCCGGCCCGCCGGTGACAAACGTGCCGACATGTTTTGACCGTGTCACCCAGCCCTGCTCGACCAGGGCCGCCATGGCCTGCTTGACCACCGTAACGGAACAGTGCAGCTCGCGCGCCAGGTCGATCTGCCCGGCGAGGCGATCACCCGGCCGATGCCGACGCTGAATGCGGTCGAGCAGTTGGCGGTAAACCTGCCTGGTGCGATAGCCGCGAATCGTCACCTGTTCGGGACCGAGTGGAGATGCAGGCACTGAATTCTCCCATCATCCGGTTGAATCGACCTGTCAGCGGCGCGCGAAATGCTCGCCGCCCCAACGTGTTGATCTCACGCAATACCACTACGTCATATTATACAATAGGTTACGTGCATATAAAACTTTAAGTAGCCTTAATTGTTGATTCTAGGCAACATACGGGCGTATTCAACCGCGTCCGAAAAAAGAATAGCAAAGCGATCTTTCACAGCCATAAGATATTGTTTTAAAATGCGTTACATATAGAACACGGGAGGCCGCACTGATTCTTCGCCTGCGACTGGCACACGGTTTGCACTATATACAGACGAGAGTGCTCCCCCCGAGAACGCTGCCCGTGGGGCAGGACTGGGGTGGTGAGTAAGTGATGCCAGAATAGGGAGTTTCGACGATGTTCAACAAACAAGTCGTGATGGTGGCCGTGCTGGCGACCTTGCTGACCTCCTTCGCCGGGGAGGCTCAGGCCGACCTCCTCTATACGTTGGATGGCAATCAGACCATCAACGCCGGGGCGAACATCTCGGGAACCGTCGGTGGCACGACGACCACGTGGACACGGGGCGGTTCACCCGCCGGGTACTACCTTGGGACCCTGTCAAGCTTCACGTCCACGCCACCACTGGCGGCCGTCCCTGACGGCCTGGATTTCAACAACAAGACGCTGGCCACCACGGACGGCACCAGCCTCGTGTTTGACCTGAACGGCAAGGCAATCAACGACACCGGCCTGTCCCCCGCCGGCGGGACGAGCCTGTCCACCTACCGGGGCCTGGCTTCAAGCGGCTCGGTC
>JAQTVL010000632.1 GCA_028706835.1 Phycisphaerae bacterium
GCCCGGTTGGACAGGAACAGGTTGACGACCTGGGCCGGGAACTTCTCCTTGCCCATGTCCGCGGCGGGAGAGCCGTCGGCGGGTTCGTCGTTGCCGGCCGGCTTGCGGTAGGAATAAGTCGCCGGCCAGGTGACCACGAACGTCGGCGAGGTGAGCAGCGTGCGGAACTCCTTGCGGACGGACTCGAGCGTGGCTGCGAACCGGGGGTCGAGCGCGAAGGCGATGTCCTCTTCCTGGCCGATCTGCCAGTAGCGAATCTGTTCGGCGTAGCGGGCGAGCTGCGAGGTGACGTACGGCCGCCACGCGGCTGTGTTGCCGGAGAGCACATCGAGCAGCGAGCGGCGGAGCCCGAGCCTTGCGCCGGCTGGATCGGCGGCTGACTGCGCCGCGGCGAGCAGCGGGCCGGGAATCTGGCCGAACACGCCGACCAGCGCCAGCCGCTGGCGGATGATCCGCCGAACGATCTCGTCGGTCCACGGGTCGCCGCGGTCGAGCGAGTCCAGCCGGAGGTCCGCCCGCCACAGCGGCAGCTTGACGAGGGTGACGGGCAGGGCACCGATGGCGTCGGCCTGCTCGGCGGCGAGGGTGCGAACGGCGGCCTCGTCCAGCCCCGCGGGCGGGCCGGCCAGGGCGATGCCGAAGCCTCGGCCGCGGCCGGCGCGGCTCGGCGTCGGCGCTAACTGGGCGAACGTGAGTTGCCGCGTGAGTAGCGGCGGCAGGCCCACCAGCCGGGAGCCCCCGGCGAACAGGCTCAACTCGGCGTGGTAGATCGCCGCTGGCAGCGGCGTGGTTGTCCACTTGAAGCTGCGGGTCGGCCGGTCCGAGCCCGGCGATTCAAACACCTCGTGGCCGATCAGCCGTCCGGCGGCATCTCGCACGGACAGCACGGCCTCGAGCGGCTGGTTGGCGAAGCCCTCGACGTTGACATCGATCGCCGGCCGGGACGTTGCCGGGATAAGCTGGCCCGGATGGCCGCTGGTCATCGAGACGCGCGGCAGGCGATAGATGGTGATGTCGTCGAACCAGGCGTGGCCGCGGACGTCGATGTAGTCGACAAGGTTCGGCTGGTCGCGGAGCACGGGATCGAGCGTGCGCCACCGCGACGGCTGGAGCAGGAAGATGCTCAGGTTGACGTAACGGGCGGACGGGAACTTGCCGGGCACGTTCACGGCGACGGCGAGCCAGCGGTCGTTCTGGCCGGGGCCGCCGAGAAGGGGGCTGGTTCGCCGGCTGCCCGGGACGATCTCGCCGCGGGCGTCGTTGAAGGAGACCTCGATGACAGCGCGGGCGTGCTGAAGCAGCGACGTGCGGACCTTCGCCTCGACGCGAACATCCTGGCCGGGCATGATGGCGACGGTGTTGGTCTGGTAGTAGAAGCCGACATTGCCGCCGTCGAGGGAGAGGCGGAAACTCTGCTTGCTGTTGAAGCCGAACGTGCGGTCCCATGTGCCGGTGGCGAACCGCGGGAAGTCGGGGTAGTCCTGGCCCTTGAAACGGAACCAGTACATCGGCACGTCGCCTTCGTTGCCGAGCCTGGCCTCGTCGAAGTCGAACCGCTTGACGACATGCCAGTCGCCTGGGAACGCGGATTGCGTGGCGGGGGCTGGCAGAGCGGCGTCAGCGCGCACCGTGGCTGGGACCGCCGGCTCGGGACGAGTCGTCGAATCCGCCGCCGGCTGGGCCGGCAGGCTGCTGACGACCATCGCCGCCAAGGCGGCAAACAGAAGCGAAGGCAGAAGTGTCCGCGAGATGGCGGCGCCTCCTTGCACGCGCACAAAGTCCACGTTACCCGCAACTCCGCGGTTATCGGACCTGATGATTTATCGGCCAGCCCGTGCGGCCTGCTTGAGTGCATCTGGCATGTCGAATGGAGGGGCGGTATGATGCTTTCCCATATCGAGGATTCCAGGGTGCTGTTTAAGGGGATTGGCATGTCAGTCAGCTTCCAGTGTCGGTGCGGGCGATCTCTTGAAGTGGACGACGAACTGGCTGGGCAGCAGGTATCCTGCCCGGTCTGCAACGAGGTCCTGACGGTGCCCACCGCCGCGGCGAGATCAGCCAGCGCCGCGGTTGCGGGCGCGCCGCGAGACGCTGCGGGGCGGGCTTGGGCGGCTGCGTTCGAACCGGACCAGGTCTACTACCGACACTCGGGTCATTTCTCGATCGCGGGTCTGCTGCTGGGGTTCCTCGGCGGGGTCGGCGTGGGGGTGCCGCTGGCGGTCCTGTATGGGGTGATCAGCTTCTACGATCCGATCATCTACATCAACCTGCTTCTGACGCTTGGGTTCGGGTTGGCCGTGGCATGGACGGCCGCCAAGGTGATGAAGTTCGCCAAGGTCCGCAACACAGTGCTCGCTTGCACGGTCGCGTTGGCGGCGATGCTGGTGGCCTACTACGTGTCGTGGGTCTCGTGGGTCTGGGCGGTCATGCAGAGCGCGAAACAGCCGGTGCCGTTCTTCTCGCTGCTGGTTTCGCCGCGAGTCATGTGGTTCCTGATCCAGGCGATCAACGAGGTCGGCGCGTGGTCGATCGGCCACAGCGAGTCGACGGTGAGCGGTCTGGCGCTATGGGGCGTCTGGCTCGGCGAGGCCGTGTATCTGCTGGGCGCATCGGTGTACGGAGCAAAGCGGGCTCTGTCCCAGCCGTTCTGCGAGGTCTGCCAATCCTGGTGCGCCAAGTCCAGTCTGAAGTTCAAGGCCCGGACCTGCCCGGCCGACACAGTCCGCCCGCGGCTCGAGGCCCGGGACTTCAGCATCCTGACGGAACTCGGGCAGTCGCCGGCGGGCGCGTATTACTGGCTGGAGGGCGACGTGTATTCCTGCCCCCGGTGCGGGCAATTGCACACGTTGACGGTAACGTCGGTGAGCGTCACGCCGGGCAAGAGCGCGAAAGACACCAAGGTTAAAC
>JAQTVL010000633.1 GCA_028706835.1 Phycisphaerae bacterium
GCCGACAAGTTCGGCTCCCCGGTCAAACTCGACTGGACCTACGCCGAGGGCCCCGAGTGGAAGGAAGAGAAGACGGTTTCGCAGACCTTCACCAAGGCGGGCCAGTTGATAGTGGACGTGAAGGGCCCCGTGGAAAAGTACCCGCGGAACGTGTCGCTGACGCTGTCCGTCGCGCCGTGAGGAGCAGGTAGACCCCGCGAGCACGTGTCGCGTTACCTTCGCAAGTAATGTTCCACGTACCGCCGAGCCAACAGCATCGCCTGCTCCGCCCCCGGCAAGGCCAAGCCGGGCAGCGGAAAGCGGGTCCTTCGTCCCCGCACTCCAAAAGCGGGCCGCGCCCGCGAAGACGGGGGCGAGGGGATCAGTCGTTCGGCATGTTTGTGCGGTCGTCGTCGGTGAAGAACTCGCGGTCCGGGCCGGACCAGATGATGAAGAACGGTTCGCGGATCTTCCGGGCCTTTTCGGCCCAGCGCGCCCAGTTCGCTTCGATCTCGGTCGGGCCGGCCATGTAGGCCGCGTTGTCGGCGAACCGGAAGGCGCTGTTGGCCGTCCGGTAGTAGAGCAACGGGCGGGCCGGCGAAAAGTGACCATCAACGAACACCTCGATGTCCGGATCGGTGCCGTCCGCGTTCCTGCGGGTCAGATCGCCGTGGCGAAGAAGTTGGTCGGGGCGAATCCCGGGCACGTAGACCTTCCTTGACGAAGTGGAGTATTTCGTCAGGTCGTCAGCCACGCCGCTGTTCTTCTGGACGAGGGCGTTCCCGTCCCTCGCGCAGCCGAGCAGCGCCAGCCGGAGGTTCTGCGCCCCGCTGATCCGGGCGGGCGAGAGGCCGGTGTTCAACGGATCGGCCACGACGGCCGGGGCCTGGTCGCCGAAATCCTCGGCGTACATCTTGCAGGCAAGGCTGAGGGTTTGCACAAACTGGGCTTCGGTCCTGGCCGCGATCATGGCCCGCGCTTGCAGAACGGCCGGCAGCAGGACGGCCATCAGGAGCAGGAGCAGCGCGATGACGACCAGCAGTTCGATCAGCGTAAAGGCTGCGTGCTTTTCGGTGGCGTGATCCATGGCTGTCACCCCGCGGCAGGCGGAAGGTCGGCGTCCAAAGAAATGTACGGCTGAGTCCGGGGGCGGACAAGGCGGCAAATCACCTGTCGAACCGTCGGCAGGCAAAACGGGGACATCCTTGATTTCCGCGGGTGGCGTTCGGGGGGACAGAATCGATCTCGGGCGCGGAAATCAAGGAAGTCCCCGAGCTGCCCCGGACCCGGCGTGGCGAACAGCGGAAAGCGGGGCCTTCGTCCCACGCACTCCAAAGGCGGGCTGCGCCCGCGAAGAGGGGGGCGAGGCGTTGACGAACGGGCCACAGCGGTAGCTGCGCTACCGCACTCCACAAACGGCGAAGATGGGCACTGGGGAGCCAACGCTCCCGTACAACGTCCGGCGGCGTTCTCGCTACGGCACGTTGCGAACCACCAGTGGGAAGAACGGGGAACTGACGGCGGTCGGGGTCCACCAGTCTCCGCCGGGGCCGCCGTCGATCGTCGCCTTGTTGTTGAAGGTGACGGTGTCGCCGGAGATGGTGTCATTGCCCGGCCCGCCGTTGAACGTGAACACGCCGTTGACGATCAGGTTCTTGAACGCGATCACGTCGCCGCCGTCGCCGGCCTTGAGCGTCGTCTTGCCGTCGATCTGCACCAGCCCGCCGTTGGCGCCCAGGTACATCTCGTCCACCCCCGCGCCGGTCGTCACGCTCAGCCCCTTTTGCAGCCAGGCATTCTTGTTCAGCAGCACGTAGTTCGCCCCGGTCCCGAGCGTGATCTTCACCGCCCCGAACACCGTGACGCTGCCCGTCACAACCGGGATATTGGCGCCGATCGTCACGCTGTTGTCGCCGGCCCCGCCCCGCACCGTCAACGCACCCAGGCTGGTGCTGTATTCCGTGCCCCCGACGCTGACCGCCTCGGCCCCCACCCATACCGTGCCGCGCGGGTTGGACACCGTCGTGCTCCCGACAATCACGGAGTTCAGAATGCCGGCCGACACGCTCCCGCCGCAGGCTGACACACTCAACTTTCCATTCACCTGGTTGTTGGCCGGGTTGACCTGGAAGTAGACATTCACGCCCTGAGCCGCGCCTTTCACCGTGACGTTCTGCCCGGTGAATCCCTGGAACAGCACTTGGCCGCCGCCCAGGCCCACGTCGATCGTCAACGGCCGGGTCAGCCATACCCCGTTCAGGATGCAATTGTCCGAGCCACCCTTCAGCTTAATCGTAACGGTGCCGGACAGCGCGACCGGGACCGGCCCGGGCAGCCCGCCGTTGAACGTCGTGGTGCCGTCGTCCGACCGGACTTGGTAGCTGCCGAAGCCGTCGCTCTCGATGATGATCGCGTTGCCCGCATCGTCGCCGGTGATTGTCGCCGACCGGACCGTCGATACGACCGACACGTCGCCACTGAGCAACTCCCGGCGTTCCAGCGGTTCCATGGCCGCCGGACAGACGGGGCCTCTCGGCCTGGGGGTGGAGTGCGACAACGACGAGAACGCCCGCGTGTGAGGCTGAACGACCATGTGGATCTCCCAATGAAGATGTCTGCGGCGTCGCCGGCAGCAGTCCGTCGCCACGGGCAGAAATGCCTGGTGAATCGTCAGCCGAGTCCCCCGGCTGGCCTCCGCACGTACCATCGGCGTTTGATGAGGGCGACTGGAGTTCGGCGTGAGGATGAACTGAGGCGACGCCATTGGGGAGAAGGCGGTCCCGGATTGCCGGGACTGGATGGGGGGTGACTCACACCTGGAACCTATGGTTCCGGGCTTGGGCGAAGACGAACTTATTACGGGACCGTTTTGGTACCGTTTCGGAACTCGAGTATCTTTGGCTGGTTAGGCAAGATGGGCCGTTTT
>JAQTVL010000083.1 GCA_028706835.1 Phycisphaerae bacterium
CTGGCCCCCCCGGCAAGCCGGGGGACCTCCCCCGCGACGGGGGAGGGGTCGGAGCAGGCGTTTGTCGGCGGACACATCGCAAACGCACCCGTTCGTTCGCCGGACTCGAATTTAGGCTTGACGCCGCCCGGCGGCGTCTGGATATTGAACGTAGGACTGGTTGCGGGGCGCTGGCCGTGACCGCCGGCTGCCGATGGCAGCTTTGCACTAATCCATCCTTCATCCTCCGATGGGCCGAGCCCCGCGGCCTGTGTGGTCCCAACGGCCTGTCCGGCCGAGGCCCCGCCTTCGTCGCCGCCATGCTGTCGGCGGACCCAGGCGGTCAGTTCGCGAATCGCCTCAGCCGGGTCCAGATTGGGAATCACCCACTGCACGCGAGCGATCGCGCCGGCGGATCGTTCGTCGTCGGCTGCCCAGCAGCCCGCTACGACGGCCGTACCGTTATCGCGGGCGGCGGCCCGGACCGCCTGCCGGCTTTTGCGCATCGCCTCGGCGGTGACGGCGCAGGTGTGCACGAGGCAGAGGTCGGCCTGCTGACCCGCCGATGCCGGGCTCAGGCCCAGCCGGCGAAGCGCGGCGGCGAACTGGGCCGACTCGTACTGCGCGGCCTTGCACCCGAGCGCGATGACGCGGAACGTTTTCATGGCGGAGATGAGGCTAGAATGAAACGGCCCGAAAATCAACCAGCCGCGACGGTTACGAAACGCGACGCTTGCGGCCCCTCGGGTGCGGCCGCTACAATGGCGGCCGCGGATTTTCCCGTCGCGACATTTATCGGACGACAGGCTTTTGGCCGACATTAGATGAATCAGAACCGTCGTCCAGCCCGCCCGGCGGGCCCGGAAGGCGGAGCGCGAGCGAAAGATCGGGAGTCACGTATGGCCAATGTGAACGCGGTCTGGGGTCTTGATGTCGGGCAGTGCGCGCTTAAGGCCGTTCGACTTCAGCTCACCGCCGAAGGAACGATCGAGGTCACGCACTTCGATTTGATCGAGCACCCCAAGATCCTCAGCCAGCCGGACGCCGAATCCGAACAACTCATCCAGAACGCCCTCGACAAGTTCCTGTCCCGCAACGAGCTGGGCAACGCCCGGGTGGCGTTGTCGGTGCCGGGGCAGTCGAGCTTCGCGCGGTTCATCAAGCTGCCGCCGGTCGAGTCGAAGCGAATTCCCGAGATCGTCAAGTTTGAGGCCGTGCAGCAGATCCCGTTCGACATCGAAGAGGTCGAGTGGGACTACCAGACCTTCGTCTCGCCGAAGAGCCCGGACGTCGAGGTCGGCATCTTCGCGATGCGAAAGGAAGTCGTCCTGCGGCACCTGGCCTACCTGCGGGCGGCGGGCATCGAGGCCGACATCGTCCAGTTGGCCCCGTTGGCGCTCTACAACATGATGTGCTACGACGGGATGACCGCGAAAACCGGGGCGACCATCCTGATCGACGTCGGCGCCGAGAACACCGACCTGGTCATCAGCGATGGCGACCGCATCTGGCTGCGGTCGATCCCGCTGGGCGGGAACAACTTCACCGATTCGCTCGTCAAGGCGTTCAAAGTCCCGTTCAGCAAGGCTGAGAACCTCAAGCGGACCGCCGCGACCAACAAGTACGCCCGCCAGATCTTCGTGGCGATGAGGCCGGTTTTCGGCGACCTCGTCAGCGAAGTGCAGCGGTCCATCGGGTTCTACACCGCGCTGCACCGCGACGCACAGGTCAGCCGGGTGCTCTGCCTGGGCAATGCGTTCCGGCTGCCCGGCCTGCAAAAATATCTCGAGCAGAACCTTCAGGTCGAGACCGTCCGCCCGAACGCATTCGCCAAGCTCAAGCCGAGCGCCACCATCAACGCCCCGTCGTTCCAGGAGAACCTGTGGAGCTTCGGGGTCGCCTACGGGCTGGGCGTGCAGGGATTGGCGCAGGCGCCGATCAGCTCGAACCTGCTGCCGTTCAGCATCGCCCGCCAGCGGCACTGGCGGGGGATGAGGCCGTGGTTCGCCGCGGCGGCCGGGGTCATGATCGCTGGCGTCGGGCTGGTCAGTTGGTCCGCCGTCAACGCCAACGGCACGGTCGAGCGGAACTTCACGACCTCCAACGCCGAGGCCACGCCGCAGTTGGCGGACTGGCAGGGCATCATCAATCGCAAGAACGTCCTGGGCAACCAGGGGCAGCAGGAAATCCGCGAGATCGAAGACATCAAGCGGGTGTCCGGCTATCGCGACACGACCATGCAACTGGTCTACCTGATCCAGAACGCCCTGCCGAACGGCTGGCAGCAAAGCGCCAACAAGCTGATCCTCGCGGAGCTCAAGGCCAAGGACGACAAGAAGACCTCCGTCAACTGGCGAGAGGACGTCTGGCCTCGCGTGGGCCTGCCGGAGTACCAGAACCGGCTGACCGACGCGGAGGGCAAGCCGACCTTCATCTACATGCTCGAGGAACTGAAGCTGGAATTCAGTCAGGGTCGTTCGACAGCGGCTGCCCCGGGGGCCGCCCCGGCCCCGGGACTGCCGCCCGGCGGGATGCCTCCCGGAGGCGGCATGCCCCCAGGCGGCGGAATGCCCGCGGGCATGCCCCCGGCCGGGGGCCAACCGATGCCCGGCGCCGGCGGGCCGCCGAACATGGAGCCCGCTGCATCTGCCGGCGCGGGCAAGGAGAAGTTCTTCAAGGTGTCGATCAGCGGCCTGACGAACACCCCGGGCAATCCGGCGGAAGACATCCAGCGGAAGTTCTTCGAGGAGACGCTGAGGCTCAAGCAGGAAGGCGGGCCGAAGTTCGCGCAGTTCCACTTCACCAAGGCGACCGTCAACGAGGCGATGACCAACCTGCAATTTACGCCGATCAAGGACTCCAAGGACAAGCCGGCCTGCTGGCCCCCGATCGCCAAGGAAGAGGAACAGGCGCAGCCGGCGACGCCTGCCCCGGCGGCCCCAGTGGCGCCGGCGGTGGGTGCGGCCGCCGCGGCCAAGCAGATCGGCTACACGATCCAGCGGTTCACCACCAGTTTCTTCGTCCAGGTGAACACGCCGGACGAAGAGCCGCCGGCGGGCAAGGCGCCGGCCAGGGGCAAGTGATTCTCGACGTTTTCCGTGCCGGGAGACAGGCATGAAACAGTTCATCAAGCAGAACACGTTCATCGTCGCCACGGTCGGCGTCACGTTGCTGGCCGGGCTGATCTACATCTTCCCGATGGTCAAGTTCAGCCAGGCGACCGAGAACGCGGCGCAGATGTCCCGGTTGAGCGACCAGTTGAGGGGCGCGACGTCCCACTACGAGTCGCCGGACTGGATCAAGCAGAGCGAAGTCGGCATCGAGCGGATTCGCGCCATCCAGGAACAGGTGATCGAGGCGTCGCTGAAGTTCGGGACGCGGGCGCCGCTGCTGGTCAAGGGCAACCTGATCTTCCCGGCCCCGGAACAGGCGCCGCGGTTCGAGTTCGCCTCCGCTTATCTCGAGTCGCTGGCGGCGTTCCGAACGAAACTCGGCGCCGACACGCTGCCCACCCAGGCCGAGGTCGACAAGGCGGTCGCTGACGAAAAAGACCGCCTGACCAAGCAGCACGCGGAGATACCGAAAGACCTGGCCGCCGGCGTCCGCGCCGCCCTGGTCAGCAAGAGGGCCGGCAAGATCAGGCTGTGGGCGGGCGAGGCCGCGTTCGACGATTATGTCGCCAAGAACATGGCCAACACCGTGACCGTCCGCATGACCAACGAGCAGTTGTGGGAGGCGCTGCTGAACTACTGGGTTCAGAAGGACATCGTCGACGCGATTGCGGCCCTGAACAGCCAGCCGACGGGCATGATCGGCGGCAAGGCCGCTCCCGCCCCGTCGTGCGTGCTGGAATCCCCGGTCAAGGAGTTGGTCCGCATCAGTGTCGATCGGCTCTATTACCCACAGACGGGATCCGGAACAGCGCTGACGCCGACCGTGACCGGCCACGTGACCGACGCCAACTACGATGTGCTGCACTACCGGTTCGTAGTGGTCATCGACAGCCGGCGGATTGCCGAGCTGGTCGACCAGCTCAGCTCCCGCAACTTCCATACACTGCTCTCGCTGAAGTACGAAACGCTGGACAAGAAGCCTCCGATGGCGGCCGTGGCCCCCGGCGAGGGCAAGACCGAGATGGTCGACTACGGCAACGGCAACGTGATCCTGGCCACGCTGTCCTGCGAAGCGATCTTCATGAAGAGCCCCCGAAGCTGGCGGGACAACCCGGAACAAGGCCGCAAGAAGCGGGCCGCCTTCCTCAGCCGAAACGACAAGGAGAACGGCGACAACCGCAAGCTGGTGCTGGAAGTGCATCGCGTCGCGCCGGACGGGTCCGTCCAGGTGGAACTGGCCCAGAAGGACATTGCCGCCAATCAGCCCAAGCTCGACGAACTGCTCAAGAAGGCGCTCGACGGCAAGGACCCCTCCCTGCGGTTCATCGCCCTCTATGAAGACCTGATGCCGGATACCGTCCGCACCCGATCGCCCGGGCTCGGGAACGCGGCCGCCAGGCCGAAACCGTGATCCAGTTGTCGATGGGAGATACTCATGGCTGTTCGATCGTTTAACCCCCTGGAGCAGCACGCCGGCAAGATATTCCTGGCGGTCGTTGCTGTCATCACGCTGATCCTGGCGTACCTGTACGTCTTCGGCGATCCGGTCAAGGTCTTGATCGGCGGCGCGCCCAGGAGCGTCGCCGAGGCCCGACAGGGCCTCTCCGCCCAGACAAAGGATCTCCGCAACAAGATCGCCCCCGGCGCCCCGATCGTCGGCAAAGTCATCGAGCCCTCCCCGGGGCTGGAGAAGGTTGACCTCGGCCAGGCGTCGCAGATCGCCACGCTGCCGTTCAACGGCATCGGCCAACCCGTGCTGGTGCAGCAGGGCATCCAGACCCGGGAGCCGGTCTACCTCGCCCTGTACGCCGCTCCGCCCGCGCCGACCAGGCCCCAACTGGTTGCCGACCGCAAGGTCGTCACCGAGCCGGACAAGGCCGATCTGACGGGCAAGAAGACGATCTCTCGTGAGATCAACCATGTCACCGTAGCCATCAAACTCCCGGTTGCCCAGTTGACCAGGATGGTCGCCGACAAGCAGCAGGAGGCAAAGGACAAGTCGCTTCAGTGGCAGGCCAGCACCGGGCAGTTCGTCGTTTGCGCCTTGAAGATCGAGCGGAAAGAACTGGACGACAACGGCTTGCCGGTCGACCGGACCGCCCAGCCGATCGTCTCGCTGGCGCCCGGCGCGCCGGGTTCGTGGGACAAGGCTTGCCCGCTGCCCGACCCGAAAGACATCGCGAAGTTCAACGAGTGGCCCGCCGCCATGTTCGGCCCGGCGCCGGCGGGCAAGGAATCCTATTTTGACACGGTTCGCAGGGCCCAGGCGGCGATCTTCCAGCCCAAACTGCCCGGCGGCATCAAACCCGAGGTGGCCAAGGATATCGCGGACCTGGTTAAGGAACTTCCGCCCCCGGTTCCGGCTCCGGGAACAGTGCCAGGCGGCAACGTGCCTGTTCCGCCGGTCCGGCCCATGCCGCCGGTCGGCGGGCCCCCCACGGTCGGGGGAGGTGAGCCCCCGGCAGCAGCCCCCGCGCCCGAGCCGATCGTCCTGTTGCCCGTCGGCTGGGGAATCGATGACAAGGTGGAATCCAATCACGCCTACATCTATCGCGTCGCGGTGGTGTACCTCAACCCCCTGGGCGGGTCCTGGATGGTCGCCGACAAGGACCGAAACGTCGTGACGCTCGAATCGGAGTGGAGCGAGTGGAGCCAGCCGATTCGCACCGAGCGGGACCTGTACGGCTTTGTGCTGGATACGAGAGGCAATGCCCCCAACATCACCGCCGAAGTGACGGTTTACCGAAAGGTGAACGGTTGGTGGTTCAAACGATCGTTTACCGCCCGGCCTGGCGAAACGGTGGGCGGGAAACTGATGGAGCGTCGGCTGCCCACCGACAAAGAGCCGGTGGAGGTCGATTTCAATACTGGCATGCGGGTTGTGGACGTCCGGTTCGACCAGGACATCCTGGTGCGGTCCGTGGAAAATGGCCAAGTGATCGACATCCCGACGAAATCGACGCAGGTGCTCCTGGTTGACCCGAAAGGGCAACTGCGCCTGCGATCGCTCGGCGAAGACATACAGGACCCGGACCGGAAGAAGCTGGATCGCGAGATCGTGGAGCAGCCGCGGGCCAAGACCGCTCCCCCGGCCGCTCCCACGACCCCCGTGCCGGGCGGACCCGTGGGTCCGCCACCTGGCGGCCGCCCCGGCGTCCCTATGGGCGGAGGCGACTGAAACCGCCTCCCGAGCCGGTCTTGAACCAGGCCCGATTTACGTGACGCGCGCCCGGGGCTTGAGCCCAAACGGATGTTGCAGAAATCGAGCGTGGAGTTCGTTTTAAGTCTTGCTTTTGATCTGACGCATCAGTAGTTTACATGATTGTCTGATGGTCGCCGATGGCGGAGCCGTCGCCGAATTTGGCTTCATATATCCGATACGTCGCGCGGAACATTGCCTCGCGGTTGCGCAGCCGCAGGGATCGCTCGAAACGAGGCAATCGGTGATGACGTGGCCTGCCGTGGCGAACGCAAAACTCGCCGGCCGAGTCGACAGCAGGAGGAGTAAGCCTTGAACACTCGACACCTGTGTACCACTCTACTGGCAATCGTGGTCATTTCCGGACTGTTTACCATAACGCCGGCCTTGGCGCAACCCAAGGCGGGAACCGTCGGCGCGGAGGTCGTGCGGACGCCGGCCGACCTCGACACCGGCGTTCCAGCCACCCAGCCGGCCCAGCGAGCCGCCGGCATCGTCGCCGCCAACGACTCAGCCGGCAAGGTCCTGTCCGACGAGATGGCGCTCCAGGGCGTCATCTGGTCCAAGGCCAAGGCCTCGGCCAAGGACGCCGTCACCAAGGCCCGCATGCAACTGGCCAAGCCAAGCGACCAGATGATCAATCTGTCCGCGGATGATTTTGCCATGGCCCGTCGCCTGATCGCGCAGGCCGAGGACGTTCTCCAGAAGAACGAGAACGTCGCGATCCCGCAGGAGCTGACAGCCCTGCGCAAGGAGATATCGGACCTCAAGGCCTACATCGCCAGGACCGAAGAAGATGTTCAGGCTCAGCGCGTCAGGATCGACCGCGCGACCGCGATCGAGAAGAACCGCCACGCCGTCGAACAGGCGGCCCGCCTCCAGCAGCAGCGGATCGACGAGCTGATGAATCAGGTGCTCAAAGCGCGGATGGAGAACAACTACTCCACCACCCTGCGGCTGCTGGAAGAGATCATCAAGATCGACCCGAACAACCGCCCGGCCCGGTGGATGCTCGAGGATTCCAGGATCACCAGGGACCTGCGAGATCAGTTTGCGATCGACCGGCAGCAGCAGGAGTGGACGGCCAAGAGCTTGCTGTCCGTCCGCAAGGCCATGACGCCGTATGACGACCCGATCGTCTATCCGACGGCGGACGTGTGGCATGAGCTGATCGAACGGCGAAAGGATTTCAAGGCGGGCATGCCGCCGGAACCGGCGGCCAATCAGCGCGTCCGCGAGTTGATGGAGCGCACGGTTCCCGAGATCCGGTTCAACGCGATCGGCTTTGAAAACGCACTGGTGTTCCTGCGCGACCTCCAGCGGGTGAACATCAACCCGAACTGGGCGGCGATGGAAGCGGTCGGCATCACCAAGGCAACCGAGATCACCCTCCAGCTTCGCGACGTCACGTTCGAGACGGCCCTTCGCGAATTGCTGACCAAGGCCGCCGGCAAGGAAGGCGTGCTCGACTACATGATCCGCGAGGGCGTGGTCAAGATTTCGACGGTCGAGGACCTGTCCAGCCTGAAGTACATCCTGGTCTACGACGTCCGCGACCTGCTCCACCCGCTGACCGACTTCAAAGTTCCGGAGGTCGACCGCAGCCTGGGCAACGGGGGCAATAACAACAACCCTGGCGGTGGCGGTGTCGGTGGTGGCGGTGGCGGTGTGGGCGGCGGCGGTGGCGGTGGTGGTGGTGGTGGCGGCATCTTCAACGGCGACAACGCTGGTACCAACCCCCAGAACACCGAGGAGGACCGCAAGACGAAAGTCGAGGGGTTTCTGACCCTCCTGCGGACTACCGTGCTGCCCGATACCTGGGCGCCCTCCGGCGACGCGAACGTGCTGGAAACCGACGGCCTGCTGGTTGTCAAGCAGACCGCCAACGGGCATCGTGAAATGGCCAAACTGCTCGGCCAGCTCCGCGAGCACTCCCGCATGCAGATTACCATTGAGGCCCGGTTCCTCACCATCGAGAGCCAGTTCCTCGAGGACATCGGCTTTGACCTCGACTTTATTTTCAACCGCGCCACCAGCGAACACTGGAACGCCATCCCGGTCAACGTCGACACCTTCGGCGACGGCCGGCCGGATGCCTCTGGATCGTTCCTCGATGCGACCGGCAAGAGCGTGCTCCAGCCGGTCGGGGCCGCCGACATCTTCCAGCTAGGCCGGTCCAGCCTGGTAGCGGCGGGCAGTTTCTTCGACGACATCCAGGTGGACTTCTTCCTGCGCGCGACCCAGGCCCACCGGCAGAGCACCCGCCTGAACTCGCTGCGGGTAACGCTGCTGAACGGCCACGAGGCTTATGTGCTGGTCCAGACCCAGACCGACTATGTGTCGGACCTGACGCCCTCGGTCGCGACCGGCGTGGCGGCCTTCCAGCCGACCGTGTCCCAGTTGATCAAGGGCATTAGCTTCGGCGTCCGGGCGACGGTGACAGCCGACCGCAAATACGTGATCATGACTGTCTACCCGACGCTGCGCGACGACAGCCTGGCCGGCAGCTTCAAGTTCCAGACCGCCGGCTCGGGCACAGCCACCGCGTCGGCTACCGGCACCGGAACCGGCACGATCGGCGGCGGCAACGTGGGCGCTCAGGAGGCTGAGATTCAACTTCGCGCCGCAGCCATCCAGGAAGTTCGCACCACGGTGATGGTCCCCGATCAGGGTACGCTGCTCCTCGGCGGCCAGCGCATCGCCGACGAACTCGAGATCGAGACCGGCGTCCCGATCCTGAGCAAGATTCCGATCGTCAAGCGCGCGTTCACCACGCGGACGTTCGTCAAGCGGGAGCGGACGCTGCTGATCCTGATCCGTCCGCAGATTCTGATCCCCGACGAACTGGAGCCGTAAGGCCCCGCGGGCCCGTATGAATCCCCGACTCGAAGCGAGCCGTCGGCCAACCCCGGCGGCTCGCTTGCTTGTACGCCCGGAAGCAGATGGGGAACCACAGATGACGAAGCAAGACTTGGCGTAGTTCAAATCAGGGTGACGATCCGGCGGCAGTCTTCGTTACAGGACGGATGTCCCGTTGGTTTTTGTGATTTGAATTGTGAATTCCTATCCGTGTTTATCGGTGTTCATCTGTGATTTCCCCCCCCCCCCGTTTCGCTTCCACCTGCCGAGCGATCCATTCGATCCAGGCGTCCAGGCCGGCGGCGGTCTTGGCTGACAGCTCGAAGCGAAGGGCTTCGCCGTTTATCCGCTGGACATGCCGCCAGTAATACTCGCGGTCGAACTCCAAAAGCTCAGCCAGGTCCATCTTGTTCAGGATGACCGCGGCGGACTTGCGGAATAGCGCTGGATACTTCTCCGGCTTTTCCGGTCCTTCCGTCACCGCGCTCATCGCCACCTTCACGTCCTCGCCGATGTCGAAGCTGGCCGGGCATACCAGGTTGCCCACATTCTCAATAATCAACAGTTCCGGCAGCGAGCCGATCGTCTTGACCAGTTCACTCACGCCGACCCGCACCAGCGACGGCGACAGGTGGCAGGCGCCCTCGGTGACGAGCTGGTAGCTCTCGGCCCCGCGCCCGGCCAGCCGCTCCGCGTCGCGAGCCGTCGCCACGTCGCCCACCAGCACCGCCGTGCGGAACCTGCGGGTCAGCAGCGGCAGCGAGGCCTCCAGCAACCGCGTCTTGCCGCACCCGGGCCCGCCGATCAGGTCGAGCACGAACGTGCCGGACTTCGCAAAGTCGGCCCGCAGCCGGCCGGCCTCTTCCTTGGTCGCCTTGAGCACATCCGTCAGCACTTTTACCGTGGTCACAGCCATCAATGTCTCCTGAGGGGCCGCCCTCGCATTCGTGCGCCCTGCGCCAGACACGCAAGCTTCCGTCCCACGCAAGCAACGGTCGTTAGCGGCATTATAGCATTCGTCAAACAGAGCCTGGTTCGGCGATGCGGTCGCGCGCCGGTGGGGAGGCGCTTGGGTTAGCGCGGCTGCCTGAAAATCCGCAGGACCTGGTAGCGTCGCAAGGCGGACTTGATGATATTACGCCATCCGAACTTCCCGGAGTCGCGGTGCATGTCGCAGCCGGCGCAGGCGGCGATGCCCTGCGGCTGTTTCCGGACCAGCAGGGCTCGCATCTGCCGGGCCTGCCGGCCGTTCCAGATGGCCGCCAGGTCCTGCTCGAACAGGTTGCCCAGGACCGTCTTGTGTTGCAGGTCGCGGCAGCAGGCGACGACGTCGCCGTTGGACGCCACGATGAACTCGAACCACGGATACGGGCAGACGTAGTGCCTTCGCCCGCCGGCCCGGCGAGCGCGTCCGTCCAGGTAGCCGGCCATGTTGTGAAACTCGCGGCGGTCGACCGGGATCCTGCCGCCGAACAGCGCCGAAAGATCGCGGTGGTTGCCTTCCCGCCGGGCTGGGTCGGGCTCGGCCCAGTGCGAGATGTCCGTCAGGCGGAGGGCGACGTGGGCGAGGGCGGGGTCCGCGATGATCCCCAGCAGGTTGTCGCGGATCCTCCGCCAGGAGCCCGGCGTGCCGCGGACCCGCTCGAACGTCGCCTCCTCGGCGCAGAAATCAACGTACAGTGTGTAGTTGCTGACGGGGAATCGGTGCATCCGCTCCGGGCTGACCACCAGCCCGTTGGTGGAAATCAGTTGGTTGGCAAACCCGCACTGGATCGCCCGGACGATGATCTCGGGAAACTGCTCGTTGAGAAACGGCTCGCCGCCGAGAACCCAGTGCATCGACCGTCCGATGAAACCGCCGTCGCGGATCCTGCCCAGCAGCACCGAGGCCCGCTCCGGCGTCAGGTCGCAGGCCGGGGTCTTCTGGAAATGCCGAGGATCGGATTGCGGGCAGAACTGACACGCAAAGCAGCAGCGGTTGGTGACCTCGATCGCCACGCTCTGCGGCGGGTGTGACAGGACACGCTGCCGGAGCAA
Organism: Phycisphaerae bacterium; assembly: GCA_028706835.1. GTDB lineage: Bacteria > Planctomycetota > Phycisphaerae > JAJVII01 > JAJVII01 > STB-87. The sequence continues at coordinate 11,188 of JAQTVL010000083.1, forward strand.
TTTGTATGAGGCGACCGCCCGGGCGGAGTTGATCAGCCTGTGAAATCTGCCCATGCGGGTTGGCTACCTCGTCCGTTCGGGTCCGCCGAGTCCGACGTTGGGTGGACAGTCTGCCCTGCAGCGCCAAGGCTGCACTGACTCGCCGTCGGCGGGTTGGCTGGGTCCACGGTCCATCATAACACGAGCCTCGCGGGGACGAGAGGCTTTTCCCTTTGCCGGACTCCGCCCTGGCTGGTAGCATCGACCTCGTGCTCACTCAACCATCGTTTTGGCAGGAGTACCATCGCCAGAAGGGGCCGCAGGCTGGCTTGCCGAACAAGTTCTCCGTGCTCACCCGG
>JAQTVL010000084.1 GCA_028706835.1 Phycisphaerae bacterium
ACAGCATCTCGTGAACGTCCAGGCCGGCGTCGTTGCGCGAGACTTGGTATCGCTGGCCATGGGCGTGGCCGCAGAGCACCATGAAGATCTGTGCGTTCCGGCGGACCAACTTGTCCCATATCTGCTCGCCGGAGTTCCGTCCGGCCTCGCGGAGGTAGGGCGTCTTCCGCCGCCCGGCCACGTCCATGTAGTCGTGGGTAACAAGAATGGTCGCGATGCCCGGGTGCTTGCCGATGACGGACTGGGCCCAGGCGATCTCGTCGTCTTTGGCGTTGTCGTCCAGTTGCAGGACGATCAACTCGTGCCCGCCGGCGACGATCTTCTGGTACGAGCTGAACCCGCCGGCTGACGCCCCGCCGTACCACGATTTGCCCTTGAAGTAGCGGGAATCCGGCCCGAACCGCGTGACGAACTCGCGATTGGGCGAATCCTCAGCCGGGTTCAGATACAGATCGTGATTGCCCGGGGCGACGCCGAACGGCAGCACGCCGTCGAGCAGCCGCATGGCGGCCTCCGCGTTCATCCACTGGGCCATGTCGTATCCGGCATCGGTGATGTCGCCGAGATGGGTCACGAACACGATGTTTCGGCTGACGCGGTTGTCCACGATCCACTGCGCCTGCGCCTTGAACGTGCCGGGGGTGTCCTTGCTGTAGAACTGCGTGTCCGGGAGCACGGCGATGGTGAACGGCTCAGCCGACGCCGCCTGGACAGCCAGGCAGATCGCCGCCGCCATCATTGCCGCCCGCCTTTGCGTTGAACTTTGAGTCTGGACCTTGCGCTCCGTCATTCCGTTACTCCCAAAGAAGTCTCGTGCTTGCACTTCGAACGTCTGCGACAGCCGAATGCGGTTGGTGCTGCGTAGCCTGCTGCGAGGGGGTCGGACGTGACTCGCTGGCAGAAGTATCGCCGGCGAATCTTCAGGGATGCCTAGCGGGCTGTTTGGATTCCGTGAAATCGTGCGCGGCAACCGAGATTACAGTCGTGGCGCAATCACCGACATTTAGCGGGACCTTCGCATTCCGTTAACACGACCCATCTATCTTTCCGGCGGCAATGAACCCAATTCCTCACGGCGGAAAGGAACCGACATGCGAAGGCAACTGGGAGTCTGGGGCGGGATCGTGCTTGTGGCACTGTCCTTCTCGACGAGGGCGATGGCGCAGGGCAAGAGCAGCGACGCGGACACGGCGGCCAAGCTCGAAGCGCTGACCCGGCAGTTGGAGGAACAGAGGCGCGAACTCCAGCAACTGCGGGCGCAGGTGACCAGCCGGCCCGATGGGCATTACATGACCGACGGCGAGCGCGAGGCGCTGGCCAGGATGATCCGCGAGGAGATGGCCAAGGTCGACTCGCTGAAGGCCGGCATTCCGAAGTGGCTGGACGGTCTGAAGTTCACCGGCGACATCCGCGTCCGCTACGAGGGCCAGTTCTTCAACGGCCACACGGCCGGCAAGACGACGCCGTGGGACTACAACCGAGGCCGATTCCGCGTGCGGTTCGGGTTTGCCAAGGACTTCACCGACGAATGGTCCGGCGGCTTCATGCTGGCCACCGGCAACACGTCCGACCCGTGGGAGACCAACCAGACAATGACCGGCGACTTCACCCGCAAGCCGATCCAGGTCGATCAGGCGTGGATTCAGTACAAGCCGAAATACCTGAACAAGGAAGTGACGGTTGTCGCCGGCAAGTTCGCCAACCCGTTTGTCACTACCGAGATGCTGTGGGACGCGGACATTCGCCCGGAGGGGGCGGCGGAGACGTGGAACCACAAGTTCAGCGAGGACTTCTCGACGTTCATGACGGCAGGCCAGTTCATCCTCCAGGACAACGCCAACGCCGACATGGTGGCGCTGCTGGCCTACCAACTCGGGATTCGCTACAAGATCAGCCCGCGAACGGCCCTGACGCTGGCGGCAGCCTACTACCAGTATGTCAACGTCGATGAAGACACGCAGTTGGCATCGTTCAAGAAGGGCAACAGCGTGGAGACGGGCGCGCTGCACGGTGTCGGCGGCACGCACTTCTCGAGCATCGGCAAGCAGGACTTCCAGATTCTCGACCTCTACAGCGACATCACGTTCATGATCGGCGAGAAGGCGAAGCAGCGGCCGCTGAAGTTCTTCGGCCAGGTGGACTGGAACCTGGACAACAGCGCCCCGAGCCCGTGGTCGGACGAGAAGCTGGCGTTCATCGCCGGGGCGTCGTTCGGGCAGATCAAGAAGAAGGGCGACTGGGAAGTCAGCTACAACTACCGCTGGGTGGAGGCCAACGCGATCGTGGCGGCGTTCTCCGAGAGCGCGTTCGGCGGAACCAACCGGCAGGGCCACAACGTCGGCTTCAAGTATGCCCTGGCGGACAACGTGACCGCGGGGGTCAAGTACTTCTTCTACGACTGGATCGTGCCGACCGGCGAGCCCTCGCGGAACATGGTCCGAGCGGAGGTGGAGGTGAAGTTCTAGCGTTCGTGTTTGTTGCACGGTCCTTCTCGACAAGGGCGACGGAGGGTTCACAAGGCACGCTGTGGTGCCAAGCGCCGACCTTCGGTCGTGCGGCTAAACAAGGGGGCGGCGCGTATGGTCTACGCCGAAACAGTCATGCGCCCCAATCCATTTGCTTCATTCCCTGTTGCGCCCGCTCGCGGTAGAATCAGATCGGCATTGGAACCCCGATCGCTGACGCCGCCAATCGCCAACGCTCGGACGCCCGTTCACTCGAACCGAAAGGGGCCAGGCATGGGGGACATTCTGATCCGCCCGAACCGGACGCTGCTTCTCGCCGCGATGCTGATCGTCATCCCACTGGCCTGTCGAGCGACGCCGCCAGACCGACCACCAGCCGTTTCCCCGCCTGATCGGGCCCCCCACCTGGTTACCACGCAAGAGGACCCGACACCGGAGCAGTTTCGAGAAATGGGAGCCCTGACCCCAATAATACAGAAACTTCCGCAGGAGAGACTTGAAGACCTGTGGGCGGAAATGGATGCGAAAGCCAAAGTGGAACACTGGACGGGCCGGGAACGCGCGGCGTGGATGATCCAGGAAATCAAGAAGGCGGCTGAAACCGAGGCGGCACATCCAACGACTACGCACCCGGCCATTGGCGAGTTTGTCTCGACCATTGAAGGCGAGCGATTCTTCCTAACCATCGACGGCCTGCGTTTCTTCTCGCCGACCTTCGGCGTCGCCGTCACCGACCTTGGCGTCCTCACGACCGACGGCAGCCTGGACCACTGGAAGGGCGTAACCGGGTGGGACAAACCCCACGGCGGAATCCAGTTGGTCGGCGGGTCGGACAAGGCCGTCTACCTCACCACGTGCGACGGGCGCGAGGTGATCGTCAAGGAAGGTTTCGACCCACCGGCGGGCATGGACGGGAATGTCGAACAGCACGGGCTTCAGCGCATCCGAAAGCACGGCAAGAACCGGTTGGTCCGCTACGACTACACCTTTACGCTTTGGCGGTGGACGCTTGGCGCGGGCTTGAGCAAGATTCGCAATCTGCCCCATGGCGAACCGTATCCCCAAACTCCGTCCGCCTGCGAATTCGCCAGTGAGCGGATCGGGGCGTTTGCGGACGGCCGGAAACTCATGGTCACAACAGACGCCGCCAAGACGTGGGTCGAAAGTCCGCTGCCCCTGGAGAAGAACGAGAGCGGCATCATTCAACTTGTGTTCTGTGGCGACGACAGGATTGCGATCATGTCCGGCACCGAAGCCGTCGCGATGCTAACGCTCGACAAGGATGGCCACGCCCAACAACAGTGGCGAAGCCCGATCTTCGGGCGATACGGAGCACCAACCATGCTCTATGATCCATGGCAGAAAGTCGTGTGGGCTCACTCCGCAAGCTTGAACGGCCTTGGCGACACGATGCAGGCTTTTCGCCTGGTCGATGGTAAGGTCGTGGCGGAATTCGCGCCCGTTGGGCAGGAGGGGGTGAAGGGCTACTCGGTGTGCAAAGGACGGATGTACACTTGGGGGATGGGCGTTGGCGCCGGCAATGTGTTTCGCACATGGAATATCGCCGGCAAGACGCCAACGCCGGTTGCGGTCCTTGGCGTCGAAGACAGGTGCCCTCATATCAGTCAAATCCTCATTGCCCCCGGTAGCGACCAGCTCTGGGTTCTCTTGGACAATGCGTATCTGGTCAGGTGGGACGGGAAGTCGGCCATCTCGCCCTACCCAACGAAACGGCGCGGTCCGACGGTCGAAACTGCCGTGCTCGACTACACGGAGGACCACTGGCCCCCCGGCGACTGGCCGTCGCGGCGGGAGGGGCGCGCCCATAGTGCCGCAATTCGCGCGTTGACGGGTGAACAACACGGAAGGCTGCTCATGGAATTCCAGGCGAAGAGGGACAACTTCGATAACCCCCGCGAGCAGACCTTGTGGATGACCAAGCGAGCCAAGGAACTCAGGGTTGCCGCCACCCAGCCCGCCGCCAGGCCGGCGCCGCCCTGATCGGCAGAATTCCCTGCAACCGCGGCCGGCCGCGCCTGGGACGCCCAGCCGGGCGACGCCGACCTTGGCTACTGGCGGAAATCGCGGGATGGATCGACACTGTAGCACCAATACCGCAAGTGAAGCGTATCTTGTATTGGCCCGAAGGGCCGAAGAATCTTCCGGTATTCATGCTACAGTCTCGATCTGTCCCTAATTTATGGAATGGGTCGGGGCCGGTCTTCGCCCGCGCAGCGGGCTTTGGAGTGCGCGGGACGAAGGCCCCGCTTTCGCTGGGTGACGCGAGCGGCGAACACGGCCAACGTCGCCGAACGGCAAGCGGGAGGCGGGGGCGGGGCGGGATCGTTACCCCGCGCCGGTGCTGGACGTCAAAAGCGGGGCCTGCGTCCCACGCACTCCAAAAGCAGGCTGCGCTCGCGAATGAGATGCACGACGGAGGTATAGGGGATATGTCCCTGCTCGATTTCTGCCCCTCGATTTCCCCGAAGAGAGACTCACCGCCGATGAACGCCGACAAACGCCGATCAATCGACGAGAGTTCATAGGTCAGACGTCAGAATCCAGACACGGGCCGCTTCGGTCTCGATTTCACTCTGGTTTCCGTCCTTTGGATTCTGACTTCTCCGTCCATCGGCGTTCGTCGGCGTTCATCGGCGGTTGATCCTCTTCTTTCTATTGGCGGTGCTCCGCAGTCCTTCACGGGCAACCGTTCTGGAGTTGTATGTTTGGCTGTTTGGGCCGTCTGGGCCGTTTGGGCCAACCCGGAATCTGGGCCGTTTGGGACGGCATGTGATTGGCTGGCCGGGGGTTACGAATGAAATTTCTGCTCACTGGCCGAAAATGTTCCACGTGGAACATTGCCGGGGGGCTGGACGGGCCCCCACCGCGGCTGAAGCCGCACCTCCCCCGCAAGCGGGAGAGGAGTGAGATGAGGAATGTTCCACGTGGAACATTGCTCGCGTAGTGTGTCGCAATTGGCGGGACACCAGCCGTGGGGGGTTGGGTCGCTGCGCTATCGGGTTCGCACCAGGCCCTGGTCTTCCAGGAACGTGCGGTAGGCTTTCTCGGCGGTTGGCAGGTCGGCGATGTTGTAGGTCTTCAGCAGGGCGTCGGTGGCCGGCATCGTCGCGGTCAGGCGAGCGAGGTCGATCACCTTGGCGGGTTTGCCCAGGGTCATCAGCCAGGCGACGAGGTTGTAGCACTCGGCGTAGAAGCGGGTTCGCTGGGCCAGCGGCGGCAGGCGGTTGGCGGCCAGCAGTTGGGCGACCGTCAGGGACGCACCGCCGGCGTTGGTCAGCGAGCGGTGGAACATCAGGTAGCGGGCGGTCGTCTCGGCGTGGATGGCCAGCCCCTCGTCGATGGCCAGCGGCACGGGCGGGTAGCCGGCCAGCCGGCTGATCAGCACGTGGGTCAACTCGTGGGGGACGGTCGCCCCGATCAGCAGGGCGTCGGACTGCATGCAGACGGTCTCCTGGCGGACGAGCGTTCCCTTCTGGCTGTCGATCCGCGTGTAGCTCGGCACGATCAGATCATTGAGCTTGTCGTCCGGCTTGGCCTGGACGATCACGGTGTAATCGACCGGCCAATTCAGATCGGCGTCGCCGCCGCCGAGATAGGCGGCCAGCCTGGGGGCGTGATACTTGACGGCTTCGAGGACCCGCCGGGCGACCAGGTCGTTGGGGGCGCGGACGACGATGCGGCCATCCTTGCGGCTGATCTGGTCGCCGGGCAGGACCATCGCCCAGGCGCCGCTGCGGCGGTCGAGCAGGTGGGAGCGGTTGAGGCTATCGACGTAGCTCGTGGCGGCGGTTCGCAGCGTGACGGCCTCCTGCTGTGGCGGCGTATTGGGGGCGATGGCTGGGGCGTTGCCGCCGAGGAGCTGGCGATAGGCGGGGATCGCCTTGGCGGGCGAGCCGGTGTTGTGATGCCCCAGCGCCAGCAGGAACGTGCCGAGCTGGTCGGCCCGCGCGGTGTTGAAGCGGTCCTTCGCTTCGTCGATGATTCCGGCCCACTGCTCGGTCGTCCGGGGCAGATCGGCGGACCTGGCCAGGTTCATCGTGTAGCAGTGGGCCCAGCGCCACAGCAGGTTCTCCGAGCCGGGGCCTTCGCCGGCGCCGAGCTCCAACGCCTGCGCGTAGAACGGCAACGCCGCCTCGTAGTTGTGCATCAGGTACTGATCGTCGCCCGCGCCCACCACGGCCATCATCCACGACGGCTTCCAGCGGGCCGGCTGGTCCGGCGTCAGGCCCGCGCACTGGGCCAGGAGGGCGGCTGCCTGCTCGAATCGCTCCAGGCGAAGCAGTTCGTCGGCGTCGGCGAGGGCCTTGTCCAGCCCCGCGCGGGCGGTGTCGATCACCTTGAGCATCTTCCCCGCGGACGCGTGGCCTGGCTGGGCGGCGAGCACGGCCTTGAGCAAGGCCTCGGCCTGGGCGAACTTCTGCGCGGCGACGGCCTGGCGGACGATGGACATCCGCAGTTCGATATAGAGGGCGACGACGGCAGCGTCCTTGGGCGAGGCTTTGAGTTGGGCCTCGCTGGCGGCGAGGGCGTCGGCTATCTTGCCGGCGGCGAGCAGTTGGCGCATCTGGGCGGCCAGGGGGTGCTCGGGCTGGGAACTCGGCGGCGGCGGGGCGGGGGGCTGTGGTTGGGCGGACAGCGACGCGGCGGACATCAGGGAGAGCGCGATCGCCAGGACTATGTGTCGCGAAACGGCAAGCCGGGAGCCGCCGTTGATCGCGTTGGATGCCTTGTCCGCTTGTCGCCGCCGCAAGATGAGTCCGGTTCTCATGCTTGAACCTTTCCCCGATGGCCGCTGAGTGCTAAAGTAGCGGTAATCATTGCAGGCCGACCTTTCGCCCGGACCGGTCGGCAAATCATTACCAGTGTAACAGCCTGGGGCGGCGGATACATCGAATTCTGGGTTCGGGCGAGCGAGGGAAGCCCATGGTCCTGACCGTGCTCCGCGTGATGTTCGTGCTGCTGGGCATCTACGCCGCGTTCTTCCTTTACCAGGTGGCCACCACCCCCCATACGGAAGAAGAAACCGTCACGGACAGCCAGGGCAAGTCCAAGGTTGTCGTCCGCGTGACCCCGCCGCCCATGGCGGAGGGCGGGGCCCGGCTGGCGGTGTTCGCGGGCGTCGCGCTGGCGGTCAGCCTGACCATCGTGTTCGTCGATGCCGGGCTGAAGCGCAAGAGCCTCGGGGCGATCAGCGGCGTGTTCTTCGGGCTGCTCGCGGGGCTGGCGATTGCATACGCCCTCGGGCTGGTCGTCGACCTGCTGGCGAACGCGTGGTGGTCGGACCCGTCGAGGGTGAATCCGTTCCGGCCTGGCATTCTCGGCAGCATCAAGCTGGCGATCGGGGTGATCACCTGCTACCTGACGATGAGCTTCATCCTCCAGACCAAGGACGACTTCCGGTTTGTCATCCCCTACGTGGAGTTCGCCAAGCAGACCAAGGGCGTGCGGCCGATGCTGCTGGACACCAGCGTGATCATCGACGGGCGGATCGCGGACATCGCCGAAAGCAAGCTGATCGACAGCCAGCTCGTCGTGCCGCGGTTCGTGCTGCTGGAACTTCAGGCGATCGCTGACAGCTCCGACAAGCTGAAGCGAAACCGCGGCCGCCGGGGGTTGGACGTGCTCAACCGGCTCCAGGGCAACGACAAGATCGACGTGGCGATCACCGATCCGCAAATGGGCGAAGCCGAGGCGCTGGACGTGGACCACCAACTGGTGGCGCTGGCCAAGAAGCTGGTCGCCAAGATCGCGACCAACGATTACAACCTGAACAAGATCGCCCAACTCCAGGGCGTGGACGTGATCAACGTGAACGAGCTGGCGGGGGCGCTCCGCCCGGTGGTGCTGCCCGGCGAGGCGATCACGATCCGCGTCATCAAGCCCGGCGAGGAGATGGGCCAGGGCGTCGGCTACCTCGACGACGGCACCATGGTCGTTGGCGAGCAGTGCCGCGAGATGCTCGGCCAGGAGGTCGCGCTGACGGTCACCAGCGTGCTGCAGACCTCGGCCGGTCGGATGATCTTCGGCCGGCGGGAAGGCACGGGGAAAGGGCGGCACTGACACTCTTGGTCTGGCCCGGAATCGCGGACTCTGGGTTGGTGCATTGGGCAATGCAATTGTTTTGCGTCGAACATAAGTATATACTCAGGTATATACAAAGGAGCCCGTGATGGTGACGACAGCGAAGGTGTTCAGGAACGGCGGCAGCCTGGCCGTACGCCTGCCCAAGGAACTTGGGCTGAAGGAAGACGAGCGGGTGTGCATAAAGCGGGTCGGCTCGATGATATTGCTCTATCCGAAGAACAAGGCGTGGGACATCTTCAAATCAGCCCTGGGTGAGGTCGACGACGATTTTATGGCCGATCGCAACCAACCGGAGCAACAGGTGCGGGAGGATCTGTGACATCGCACATGCTCGACACCTGCGTGTGCGTCCAACTGCTTCGAGGCCGGGCGGCGACCGCCGCCGACCGGCTGTCCCGGTTGCTGGCCGGGTCGGTGGGGTTATCTTCCATCGTTTTAGGCGAATTGCACTACGGAGCGGCCAAGTCAGCGCATCCCGCCAAACACCTGGATATACTCAAGAGGTTCCTTGCCCCCTTAACCGTCTGGGTCTTCGACGCCCAAGCGAGCGAGATCTATGGATTGCTTCGGGCAGGGCTGGAGCGTGCAGGCCGCCCCATCGGTTCCATGGACACGCTGATCGCGTCGCATGCGTTGGCGCTGGACGCGACGCTGATTACGAGCAACGAGCGAGAGTTCCGCCGGGTATCGGGGCTGCGGGTCGAGAACTGGCTGGCTTAGCGAGGAACCTGCGACCATGGCCAAATTCGGCGTCATCATCACGGCGGCGGGGTCGAGCACTCGGTTTGGCGGGAACGAGAAGAAGCAGTTCGAGGAGATTTCCGGCAGGGCGGTGTTCATGCGGGCAGCCGAGCCGTTCATCGCCCGCGACGATGTCGCGTCCGTCATCGTCACCGTTGCAGCCGAGGACCTCGACCGCGTCAAGACGCGGTGGGGCAGCGCCCTGGGGTTCCACGGCATCAGGCTGGTGGCCGGCGGCTCCGAGCGCGTGGATTCGGTGGCAGCCGGCTTCGAGCTGATTCCGGCGGACTGCGACCACGTTGCGATCCACGACGCCGCCCGGCCGCTGGTCGATCCCGAGCTGATCGACAAGGTGTTCCGCGAGGCGGTGGCGACGGGGGCCGCCATTCCGGCGCTGCCGCTGTCCGCCACGCTCAAGCGCGTCGAGGAGAGCCCGCCGAACGAGTGGGGCACGGTGCATCGCATGATCGCCGCCACGCTGCCGCGGGAGAGCCTCTGGCTGGCCCAGACGCCGCAGGCGTTCCGCAAGTCGATCTACGCCGAGGCCTTGGCCAAGCGCAGCCAGATCACCGCACCGGTGACCGACGACGCCCAGTTGGTCGAGGCGATCGGCCACCCCGTGTCGGTCATCATGGGGGCGCCGGACAACTTCAAGATCACGACCGCAGCCGACCTGGCGATGGCCAAGCACCTGGCGAAGGCCCACGGTTTCACCGGCCCCACGGAGCCCCCGAAACACCATCGGTTCTAGTGTAGTGTTTCACGCTGATGCGGTCTTAACCAAGGCCGCACGGGCGCGACGGACTTTGGCCAGGATGTCCTCCACCTTGGCCGTCCAGACGAACGTCTTCGGGTTCTCGTTATGCTTGGCCACGTAATCCATGATGACCGCGACGAGTTGCTCGACGCCGGTGAACGATTCCCGGCGAATCCGCTTGTCGGTGATCTCGCGGAACCATCGCTCCACCAGGTTCAGCCACGAACTGCTGGTCGGAATGAAGTGCATGTGGAATCGCGGATGCCGCTTGAGCCACCGTTGCACCTCGGGCGTCTTGTGCGTGAAGTAATTGTCGGCGATCAGGTGCAGATCCAACTCCGCCGGCGTCCGGGCGTCGATCAGTTTGAGGAACTTGATCCACTCCTGGTGGCGATGCCGCGGCATGCACGTGCCGATCAGTTGGCCCTCGGCCAGTTCCAGCGCCGCGAACAACGTGGTGGTTCCGTTCCGCACATAGTCGTGAGTCATCGTCCCACAGCGGCCCGGCTTGATCGGCAGTCCCGGCTGAGTGCGATCCAGGGCTTGAATCTGGCTCTTCTCGTCACAGGACAGAACCAACGCGTGCTCCGGCGGATTCAAATACAGCCCGACCACATCGACCAACTTCTCGACAAAGCGCGGGTCATTGCTCAGCTTGAACGTCCGGCTCAGGTGCGGCTTGAGCCCGTGAGCCTGCCAGACGCGGCTGACCAATACGTGATTGGTTCCCAGTTCCGCCGCCAGCGTTCGGGTGCTCCAGTGCGTCGCGTTGGCCGGCTTGCGCTGCGTCGTCCATTCGACGATTCGGGCCGTCAACGCCTGGCGGGCCACCGGCGGACGCCCGCCGCGCGGGGCGTCCTTCTCGATGCCCGCCAAACCCTGGTGGGCGAATCGTGTCCGCCACTTGCCAACCAACTGCCGGTTGGTTTCCAACTGCTCGGCGATCTGCTGGTTGGGCGCGCCGTTCGCTGCGGCCAGCACGATCTTGGCACGCACCACCAGCCGGGTCGGGGTGCTGCGGCCCCGCGCCCAGCGGTCCAGCGTCTTGCGGTCCTGGTCGGTCAGAATGATCTTCGGCGCCACTCGCATGTCGGTATCCTCCTGTCAAAGAGGAAGACACGCAAGCGGCTTATACGTTAGCGTATTTATGTTACACTACACTAGGGGGGCCGGCCAGCGGCCGTCGATGCTCTGCGTATGAAGCCCAGGGATTGCAGCCCCTGGGCTTCTCTTCGCACTGCAAAACCGATGGCCCTGTCTCCTTCCGTAGTGTTTAAGTGCTCTCCCGCGACGGCCGATAATCCCCCGGTTGTCGGCTTGCCGCCGACGGGGCGAAAGTCACTATGAAAACCTGGAGAAAGACGACTTGACGGCTAGTCACGGAATGGCTAGATTGATAGATGTCGTAATAGCACGTCTGTTTTCGTTCCGGCTCCAGACTGTCTA
>JAQTVL010000634.1 GCA_028706835.1 Phycisphaerae bacterium
GGCATGAAAGACGGCGTGCCGCTTGAATCGCGCATGGTCAGCCGCTCCATCGAAAAGGCGCAGCGCCGCGTCGAAGAACACCACTTCGGCACGCGCAAGCGGCTGCTGGAATACGACGAGGTGATGGACACGCAGCGGAAGATTTTCTACCAGCAGCGTCAGGCGCTGCTGGAAGGCCGGCAGGTGGAGGAGCTGATCTGGCGGCTGATCGACGACTCGATCGACGACACGGTGAACGACCGCCTGGACGTGGACTACCGCGGGCGGTGCATCGGGGAGTGGGCGCGGTCGGCGTTCGACGTGGCGCTGGACCCGAAGGACGTCCGCGACGCCTCGTTCGAGGAGGTCAGCGAACTGCTGCGCTCGCGGGCGAAAGACGAGGCGGCGCAGAACATCGGCGTCACCATCGGCGAGTACATGGAGGACGAGGACGACCCGCGGACGTGGGACACGCACGGGCTGGCCAGTTGGGCGATGAGCCGGTTTTCCGTGAGCCTGTCGGCCACGCAGCTCCGCAAGATGACGCCCGACGAGGTGTCGGAGCACCTGTCGGAGGCGGCGCTGGCGAAGCTGGATCAGTACGATTTTTCGCCGGTGCAGCCGTACCTGGAGCCGGACTACCCGCAGGCGCAACTGGTCGACTGGGCGGCCAAGAAGTTCGACATCCAGATTCCGATCGAGCGTCTGCGCGGGCAGGAGCCGGAGGCGGCGGCGGAGGTGGTCAAGGGCGAGGTGCGGGCGCTGTATCGGCGGCGGGAGGTCGAATACCCGGTTCACTACGCGCTGCGGGCGAGCGTGGCGCAGACCAGCACGGAGGACCCCTACGCCGCGGACATGCTGGTCCGCTGGGCCAACTACAAGTACCAGCTCAACTGGTCGCTGCCGGACGTGCAGGGCAAGAGTATCGAGGCGCTGGAATCGAAGCTGATCGACCACGCCCGGGCCTACGCCGGCGGCCGGCTGGACAGCGAGGTCGAGTCGGCGGTTCGCGACGCGGCGGGCCAGCCGGACGCCTTGTCGCAGTGGGCCCGCCGGCGGTTCGACACGGACGTGCCGGCGGCGGCATTGGCCGGCGAGGGGGCGAAGGCGGCGCTGGTGTCGGCTGGGCGGTCGTTCTTCCGGCGGGAGCTGACGGAACTGGAACGCTACCTTCTGATCGACATTTTCGATGCGGTGTGGAAGGACCACCTGTATGCGATGGACCACCTGAAGGACTCGATCGGGCTGCGCGGGTTCGCCGAGCGCGACCCGCTGATCGAGTTCAAGCGGGAAGGCTTCCGCATGTTCGAGGAGATGCTCAAGACGGTCCGCGACCGCGTGACCGACGTGATCACCAAGGTGCAACTGTCGGCCCCGGCCCGCAGCCGGTACAACATCTCCGAGGCGCGGCACGACGAGTTCGGCGACGGCGGCTACGGGGTGCAGGCGGCGGCCAACGCGGCCGACCGCCAGGCGGCGGACCAGGCCGGTCGCGAGGGCAAGGTGAAGCAGATCGTGCGTACCGGCCCGGACGTCGGCGCGAACGAGCCGTGCCCGTGCGGCAGCGGGAAGAAGTACAAGAAGTGCTGCGGGCGAAAGGCGGGGTGAGTGGACCGGCACTGGCGATGGGAATGTCTGTTTGTGGAGTGCGGCGTCGAGCCCGCCGGAGGCGGGCGAAGGCGCCGCTTTGGCTGGACGGCGAACCCGCGGCTGCGAACCAAAGCGGTGCCTTGCCGCTTCGCGGCTGCGACACCGCACTCCACAAAAAGATGTTCGTTTGTGCCAGGCGCCTTGGGTGATTGACGCCCGCATGTGTGTTCAGTAACTGGAAGGCAAACCATGATCCTTCGTCGCAATGCGGTTCAGTCCAGGCGGGTCGAGAACTGCCACGAGGGCAGGGGGGTGCTCTGGTTCACGGAACTGCTGGCTGACTACCGCAAGACGACCGCCGGTTTCAAGTACATCCATGACAACGTGCTGGAGCCCGGGGCCTCCATCGGCGCCCACACCCACCACGGCGACGAGGAACTCTACGTGTTTCTCACCGGCTGGGGCGTGATGGTGATCGACGGCGTCCCGCAGGACGTGCAGGCCGGCGACGTCTGCCTGACCCGCCACGGCCACAGCCACGACCTGACCAACAGCGCGGCCGGGCCGATGCACTTCCTGGTCATCACGACCCAGACGGGCGAGGCGACGGGGTAGCGGTTTTGTGGGACACCCGCCATCGGGTGTCGAGCGGCTGCGAAGCGGCCGGAGATTTCGTCCCGGCTCTGCCGGGACGATGACACCCGGGGGCGGGTGTCCCACAACAAACACGACACCCGAGGCCAGGTGTCTTTCCTTGAATGTCCTTTTGTGGAGTGCGGTGTCGAGGCCGCCGCAGGCGGTCGAGGCACCGCTTTTCCCCGCGGACCGGCGTGGCTCTCGCGCCAAAGCAAAGCGGTGCCTCGCCCGCCGTTCGACTCGCTGCGCTCGCGAACGGCGGACTCGACACCGCACTCCACAAACGGCGAAGAGGGGAAAGTGCCTGTCCCCGCGACCTGGCCGGCGGCGGAGTTCATCATCGGGAACCTGCCGTTCCTGGGGTCGAAACTGTTCCGCCAGAACGGGCTGCCGGACGAGTATGTGCAGGCGATGTATGCCGCGTATGACCTGCCGAAGACGAGCGACCTGTGCTGCTACTGGTTCGAGCTGGCGCGGCGGGCGATTGAAAACTCCTCTCCCGCTTGCGGGGGAGGTGCGGCTTCAGCCGCGGTGGGGGGCAAGGGCCGCAAAAAGGGGACATCCTCAATCCTGTTCGGCACGCGGTTTGCTGGACGGAAGATGGAATACTTCTTCGTAAAGTATTATATATAAAATACTTGCGCCCTCCCCCTCGCCTGCGCATCATAGGGCGCATGGCCATGGCCAAACGC
>JAQTVL010000635.1 GCA_028706835.1 Phycisphaerae bacterium
TGGTCGGCTGGCCCTCCGCCGTCAGCGCCCAGTCCGGCGGGATCGACTCGCCCTTGGCCTGCGCCTGGAAGACCTTGCCGAACGCGACGATGCTGGTGGCCATGTCCACAGAGATCGGGAACTTGTACTTCCCGGTCGGCACGGCGAAGCCCAGCGGGTTGGTGCCGAGGACCGGCTTGGTCCCGCCGAACGGCACCACGTCGCTCTCGCCGTGCGTGAAGCACAGGCCGACGCAGCCCTTGGCCGCCGCCTGGCAGGTGAACTGGGCGCACGTGCCGAAGTGGTTCGAGTTGACCACGCCGACGGTACCGGTGCCGTACTTGCCCGCCAACTCAATCGCCAGCGCCATCGCCCGCGTGCCCGCCAGTTGGCCCATGCCGCGGTCGGCGTCGAAGATCGCCACGCCGGCCTTCTTCTTGGCGACTTTCATTTTCGGCTTGGGGTTGATCAGCTTGCCGAGTTTCGGCACGTCCAGGCGAAGCCGCTTGAGGTAGATCGGCAGCCGGAGGATTCCGTGGCTATCGACGCCGCGGAGGTTGGCGGTGACCATCACGTCGGCGACGATCTTAGCCTCGACTGCCGGGCATCCGACCGCCTTCAGCAGCGACGCGGCGTACGACTTGGCATCGGTCTCGGTGACTCGAATCATGGGTTCTCCTGTGTGAAAAGCGACAATCGCGAAATGATAAGCCACGCAGGCGAAACCGCAAGGGAAAACAGCGTGCCCCGCGCCAGGCGGAGGTCGGCCGGGGCGTGAGTCAGATTTCAAGAGTCAGATTTCACCCCCACCCCCCTTCTGAAATCTGACTCTTCCCCGAAGATTTCACGCCCATATCCCCTTTGAAATCTTCAACCAAACGGCCCGTCTTGACGCCGAATCTTGCCAAACCAGCGACTGGCTACCCGCACGCGAGGTTATCCAGTGCATCGCCGGTCACGCGGAACACCGTCCACTCGTCCATCGGCGTCGCGCCCAGCCGCCTGTAGAACTCGATCGCCGGTGCGTTCCAGTCCAGCACAGCCCACTCCAGCCGGGCGCAGCCGCAGGCCTTGGCCAGCTTCGCCAGTTCAGCAAGCAGCGCCTTGCCGATGCCCCGGCCGCGATAGGCTGGGCGGACGAACAGGTCTTCCAGATAGATGCCAGGCCGGCCTCGAAACGTCGAGAAGTTGTGGAAGAACAGGGCAAACCCTGCCGGCTCGCCGCCGACGCGGGCGATGCGGACCTCCGCCTTCGGCGACAGGCCGAACAGGTGCTCCCGCAGCAATTCCTCGGTGGCGACAGCCTCGTGGCTGAGCTTCTCGTACTCCGCCAGTTCGCGGATGAACTGGAGGATCAGCGGCACGTCGCCTTCGCCGGCGGGCAGGATTTGGCACTCGGCACTCGGCATTCGGCCCTTCTCAGAATTTCACCTTCGGCGCCTCGCGCACCGCGGCATCTGCCACCTCGAAGAAGTCCGCCGGGCGGAAGCCGAACATCCCGGCGATGATGTTCGGCGGAAAACTGGCGATCCGCGTGTTGTAGGTCTCCACCTGGTCGTTGTAGTGCTGGCGCGAAAACCCGATCTTGTTCTCCGTGCCGGTCAGTTCTCCCTGGAGGCTCATGAAGCTCTCGTTGGCCTTCAGGTTCGGATACGCCTCGCTCAGCGCGAACAATTGCCGCAGCGCGCCGCTAAGCATGTTCTCCGCCGCCGCCTGCGCCGCCACCCCGCCGCCGCTGGCGCCCATGGCCGCGTTGCGGGCCTGGATGACGCGCTCCAGTGTGTCCTTCTCGTGGCCGGCGTAGCCCTTCACCGTCTCAACCAGGTTGGGGATCAGGTCGTACCGCCGCTTGAGCTGGACGTCAATCTGGGCCCACGCATTCCGCACCGCCATGCGCAGTTGGACCATGCCGTTGTAGGTCCCGCCCACGATCGCCGCCAGAACCAGAATCACCGCCAGCACGATGATCAGCGTAACCATCATCGAATCCTCCTGTTGAAGATGGCCCCTCGGCGTACGATCGCCGCCGGGTGACATTGTAAGTCGAACGGGAAGCGGAGGAAATGCAAAATGCAGAACACAGAATGCAGTGCGAAGAACGACCCGGCGACTCACAGTCACTTGCCATTCTGCATTTTTCATTTTGCATTTTGCATTTCCTTCTCCCCACGGACAGAATGCTCACCCGGAGGTCGTTGTACGATGAAGACGGCGACACGATCGGCTGCCCTGCTCCTGGCGATGTTCGTTCCCCTCGCGATCGGCGGGTGCGACTGGCCCGGGCCGAGCGCCGGCGGCGGGGACAACACGTTCGCGTCCCGCGGCGGCGAACAGGGACGGGTGCAGCTTACCGCGTCGCAGCGGCAGAGCGGCGCCGCACACGAGGTCCGCCAGTTCGCCCGCGCCGGCGACTTCGCACGGGCTCGAAAACTGCTGGCCGATCAACTTGCCAAGGCCGCCGACTCCATCGACAGCCTCTGGTGGCGATGCCAGGAGCTTTACGTGCTCCAGTGCGAAGACCGCCCAGCCGACCGGGCGGAGTTGGCGGCGATCCTCGCGGATGAGCCGGCTGCCCGGCAGAAGCGGTTCTGCCTGTCCAGCGGGTGGGACGAGTTGTTCAATGCGTGCGTGCAGGGCGGGCGGCGGGACCGGGCGGTTCGCCTGCTGGCTGACCGCGAAGGGGCGTTGCTGGCTGACCGAGAGGACACCCGCTACTGGCGTCGCCAGATGCTTGAACTTCGCGACCAGGCCCGCCAGGCGGGCGACCGCGAGTTGGTGGCAGCCATCGACCGCGAGGTGCCCGCCGGCGCAAGTGCGTCCGCCGCCCTGCCGATCGCGACCCAGCCGGATCGATCCATCTTGCCGCGATGAAGACCTCTCGCGAAACGGCAAAGCCGACAGCCGCGTA